>JAYVKA010000558.1:0-5564 GCA_043768885.1 Planctomycetota bacterium | reverse complement strand
AATATCTACGTTTACTGTTTCAGAATCCACGCCATCGCGGCCTCGACATCCGGATCACGACCGAATCGCGGATCAGCATTGAATATCTTCTTTGCATCCAGCTCCACTGCTTCGTCCGGAATCACGCCGGTTATTTCCAGCCGTTTTCCCGACGCGGTGTAGTAATCGGAAAGGGCATACTGGAATCCGTCGCCGTTGGGCAATTTTGTAACTGTGGACGGAAGCACCATTCCGGCAGTTCGCCGCCCAAACACACGCACACGTCCAAGATCCTGCAGCCCGCCCGCCATGACTTCAGCCGCGGATATTGAGCATTCATCGACCAGTACGGCGATAGGCAGTGTGAAAGCCGGCTGACGGGGATTCAAATTCAAAACCATCTTGCCGTTTTTGGCTGGCATTTCGCCCAGCGACTGTTTCTCTTCGAACATCCACCCACACATGCCCATCGTCAATCCAACCAGCCCGCCAAGATTGCCCCGCAGGTCGATAATCAATCCTTTGCAGTCGCGGGATTTTTCGATCGATTCCGAAAATTCCTTGCTCAATCGGGGGCCGTCCAGGAAGGCGTTGAAGGCGAGGTATCCGATCTCGCCGCCATCTGCCGTCAGTTTTTTCGAACGATACTCGACTTGCATCGTCGGCAAGAATCCCAACTTCGATGGAGTGCCAGGCGCTTCTGCAAATGTCAAATCAAATGCTCCCCGTTTGCCATCTGGCGAGGAAAGTTCGAGATCCAGTTTCTTTCCAACTCCTCCTGTCGAACCGGCGTCCGCCATCATGCCGAAGGCCGTTTCCAGCCGAAAAAACCCTGTGTTGGCAACATCGTCCGCCAGATCCAGCATCGAATCGACGGTTTTGCCCCGCATCGATATCACCTGCATACCTGGTAAAATGCCGGCTTTTTCCGCTGGCGAACCCTCGCGAACCTGAACAATCGTCGGCACGTTGTTGACCAGCCGAATGACCAGCCCCGACCAGCCTTCTCCGCCCTGCATCGAAAGATTCTCGATCTCGCGATAGGCAGTAAATGAAATCAAACCGAAATGCGACTGGTCCAGCGACTTGAGCATGTCGCGAATGGCACCACGCGATGTTTCCTCGTCCTTGGCATTTTCCACGATCGGACGATAGACATCGCGGGTTCGATCCCAGGCTTCTCCCGATTTCTCCGGATCCCAGTGAACATCGCGAACCGTCTGCCAAACCTGGTCAAAACACTTCAGGTACAACCCGCGATCGTAGTCGTCGTCGATGACAGCCATGTACTGGGAGGCCGGATCCCTGACCCCCTGGCCAGTTGCGCCTGCACAGGCAAAAAAAGTCGTGGCAACAACGACGGTCGATCGAACAGCCAGTGACAAAAATGGTTTTTGCATGTTGAGCCTTACCCTGGAAAAGTTCTCGCGGTTTCAAACTGGCCCGTCAAAACGATCGCGACAAACCAGCCCATTCATCTTCGCACCAGTCCGGCCAGATCGCAAATGCTGGCAAAACTAAAGGATATTTCCGTAGCGATGGACGGTTTGAGAAACCGATTGCTCGCGCAGATAATGCAGCAATTCGATTCGGCCATTGGCGAAAACGGGCTGGGTGATGACGTGTATGTTGCCGATTTTGGCCGGTTCAAACAGTTCACCATCAACCGGATTCACCACCCGCACCGTGCCGTCCCGCATCTGGCCCAGTCGGGAAACCAGCAAATCATGCGACTCCAGATAAATCCCGCAACCGGTCATCGTCGAAAGCGGTCCAGTCCAGGCCGCCGCGCGAGGCAAGCTGATTTGCAGTTTCACACCTGTCAACTGACAGGCAACGGCCGTCATCGCCGCCGCCAACAATGATCCTCCAGACGAAGGATCATTCATCCGCAATACGTGCCACGGTCGCGGACGATATCGAAAGTGGTTCGTTTCGCCATGAACCTGCGACGGGTCATGCTCGATCGAGAAATGTTGCTTCCACCAATGTGCATAACTTCCGGCCGCAGAAACCAAACGGTCCCGCGACGCCTGGTCATGCTGCATGCCTTGCAGTTCGCTGACCAGTTGTTGAAGTGACGAATGTAGTCCCGCAGTTACGGTTGGCGGCGATTTTTCCGTCCAATGGCAAAGAGTCGAAACATAGTTCGGTCCGCCAGCTTTTGAGCCGGGACCAACCACCGAATGTTTCCAGCCGCCGAATGGTTGCCGCTGGACAATTGCGCCGGTCGTGCCGCGGTTGATATAGGCGTTGCCGACCTCGACCCGCTCGCGCCAAATCCGAATCTCCTCAGGATCCAGCGAATGCAAACCGCCGGTCAATCCAAACTCGTTGCTGTTCTGGATTTCAATACCGTGTTCAAAACTGTCGACGCAAATCAAACCGAGAACCGGTCCAAAACATTCCTTGCGGTGGTACCACGAACCAGGTTTGACACCAAGCCGAATGCCCGGACTCCAGTGACACGGATTGTCGTCGATCATTTTCGGCTCGATCAACCACGACTCGCCGTTATCCAGTTTCGTCAGGCCGCGTTCGAGCGTCTGATCCGGTGGACGAATAACGGGTGTCGCCACTGCATCGGTGTCCCACGATCCGCCCACGACCAAACTTCGCGCGGCGTCCAGAAGTTGATGCCGAAACTTTTCGCTTTCGTAGACCGGACGTTCAATCAGCGCGAGGCTGGTCGCCGAACATTTTTGGCCCGAGTGTCCAAACGCACCGCGAACGAGGTCTTTTACCGCCAAATCCAGGTCGGCGTTGACCGTGATGAGCATCGAATTTTTGCCACTCGTCTCGGCAAACAGTGGCAGGTCCGGTCGCCACGATAGAAAATTTCGCGCAGTATCAAAACTGCCCGTCAAAATCACGGCAGCCGTCCGCGGATCGACCACCAATTGTTTTCCGGCAGTTCGATCGGCGACGGGGAGAAACTGCAAGACTTCTTTCGGAACTCCTGCCGCCCACATCTGCTCCGCCAACATCCAGGCCGTCAGCACGCTTTCCCGCGACGGTTTCAGAATCACACTGTTCCCGGCCATCAGCGCGGCCAAACATCCGCCCGCAGGAATCGCAAACGGAAAATTCCAGGGTGGGGTCACGACGACCACACCCATCGGACTGCATTCGGTCCCGTCGAACCAACCACTCGAGTCAAGCGAACCGGCGTAGTAATCCGCAAAGTCGATCGCTTCGCTGATTTCAACATCGGCTTCGACAATCGTCTTGCCTGCGTCGGTCAGCATCGCACCGATCGTATGGCCGCGCTGGCGGGAAAACTCGGCGGCGATCTTGCGAAGGATTTCGCCGCGACCCGCGACGCCGCGCGCGTTCCATGCCGGCTGGGCCTTTACGGCAATGTCCATGGCCTCATTTACGTCCGCGGGAGTTGCCACGGCGTAACGATAGGGTTCATGGCCAGGTCGCGATGGGTCGCGTCCGATTTGATCCGCCGGATGAATTCGTTTCTGATTGCCGACCCAGACCGGAATCGGCTCGATCTTTTTCTCGCGCCATTCGTCAACAACTTGGTCGGCCCACTGACGATTGGCTGGCAAAGAAAAATCAGTGTCCGCCGCATTGTGAAACGGATGACCAGCCGGAAACGGATGAATCTCTTCAGTCAGCCGGTTTTGTTTCCGACCGGGTTGGCTGTTGAGCGCAGGGTCGTGGGCGAGCTCACAGGCCTTCTTGAAATTCTCCGTTTGTTCTTTCCATGCCCTGGATCCTTCCTGCAGTCCGAACAGGTCTCCCAGAAAACTTCCCGGAGCCGTGTTCTCATCCAGCCGCCGAACCAGATACGCGACTGCGGCCTCGAATTCCTTGTCGGGGACGGCGGGCGTGTAAACCGTCATGCCGCCCGACCGTTCGCAGACTTCCAGAGCCTGGGCGTTGGCCATTCCTTCCAGCATTTCAAACTCGACGCGGTTCTCGACGCCACGCTCCTTGCGGACAAGCATCGCATAGGCCACATCAAACAGATTGTGACTGGCCACGCCGACGCGAACGACTTTGGCATGCTCTGTGCGAGTCGCAAACTCGAGCATCCGTTTGTAGTTGGCGTCGCTTTCGAGTTTGCTTTGATAGGGAGCCTGGTCCCAATCTCGCAAACTCGCTTCGACTTGCTCCATCGCAAGGTTGGCACCTTTGACCAGCCGGATTTTGATACCGGTTCCGGTTCGCTCAAAACGCTTCATCGCCCATTCAGTCAACTCCTGCTGAACGCAAAACGAGTCGGGCAAGTAGGCTTGCAGCACGATCCCCGCTTCCAGCCGTTCGAATTCCTCTTCGTTCAAAACCTGCGTAAACGAATCGACCGTCAAATCCAGGTCGCGATACTCTTCCATGTCGAGGTTGATGAACTTCGGAAGGCCATTGACCGAGTTCTTGATCGCGGCGCGGTATAGCGTTCTCAGCCGCTCCTTCATGATCTTCAGCGTCACTGCGTAGCCGGTCAGCGAAATTTGACTGACCACACTCGACAGTTTCACCGAGCAGTATGTGATTTCATTTCCGCTCAACCGATCGAGGTAAGCCTGTAGCCGACGGTCCGCTTCTTCGTCCCCAAGAACTGCTTCGCCCAGCTGATTGAAGTTGATCCGAAAACCGTCGGCGCGGCGGCGGGCGACGTAGCTGGTGAATTTTTCGGGCTCGGCCGAAATGATCACGTGGCTGCTTTGTCGTTTGACCTGTCTGGTCACCTGCGGCATCAAAATTCGCGGCAGCATCTGCGCCAGATTCGATCCGGCCCACAGCGCGGTTCGGTCCATCCACCCGAGGAATTTTGGCAGCCCATACTGTCGAACCAGTTTCCCCAGCCGCGTTGCCGCCCGGTCCGGTTGTTCCATCTTCAGAACCTGGTCGGTCATGATGATGGTGAACTTCTTGCCGGCTTCGTCATCGATCATGCGAGCCATCATGGCCGACCGTTTTCGGTCCAGTGATGTCTCACGTTGGCGTGACGCCTGCAGAATTTCGGCCGCCAGTTTGATCGCCCGCTGGGGTAGATCTGCTGGCAAAGGGGAAACCGGTTTTGGAGCAGCAGTGGAAGGAGCCGAAGAACTCATCAGCAGATTTGTCCGGACAGTGAGTAGGGATTGCGTTCAGCGAGGGAAAAACCGCAATTATCATCGAAACTTCACGCTCCGGCCAGTCCGAATGCCGCTGCGTCAAACCGGCCTGAATCGTTTCAATTTCGTTTCCCAAACCGTCATCAGCGAAAACTCCTTCGCATCCAGGAGGTAAGTGTAGAATGATGGCGTCGGGACTGTGAACCGGCATTTACCGCCTTGAAGGTTTCATTAGCACTGTTTCAATTTGGAAGCCCCATGACCGCCAAAGAATTTCTTGAGCAGCTTTTGCAATCGGGCCAGGAACTGGCGCAGCGCGGGAAGGAGTTTGCCGAGAAGGGGCTGGGGATTCCCGAGTCGGGACCGGAGCGGGACCGGGTCATGTCGAATCTGGGCAAAGGCGCGGCGGCGGGTGGGTTGCTGGCTTTGTTGATCGGTACGCGGGCAGGCCGAAGACTGGCCGGGCCGATGCTGAAGATCGGAGGGATCGCGGCGATTGGTGCGGTCGGCTAC
>JAYVKA010000557.1:0-8663 GCA_043768885.1 Planctomycetota bacterium | reverse complement strand
CCCGCGCTGACGGGGCAGGGGGGACGACCGGTTTTCGGAACCAGCCGGCGGGATCGATGATCAGGAATGTTGCGATAGCCACTAGCGCCGCCAAGCCACCGACAACTGGCAAGACCGGAAACGCCGAACGAACCACGGTTTCCGTTAGAGGGCGAGTGGGCCGCAGACTGTCGGCAATCGCTTCGGCGAATTCACGACACGATTCATATCGGTCGTGCGGATCGATCGCGGTGGCACGGCGGAGGACTTTCCGTTCGGCTTCGGAAACGAGGTCGAATTCCAGCAGTCCGTCCTTATGAATCGAAATGATTTCGTCCAGCGGTGCGGTGCCGTCGTAGGGGAGCTGGTTGCATCGTAACTGGTAATAGGTGATGGCCAACGCATACTGATCGGAAGTCGGCGACGTTTTTTGCGACAGCGATTCGGGAGCCATAAAAGCAAGGCTTCCGACAACCGCCGTCATCATCGCGTCAAATTCGCGAACAGTCGTTGAAACGCCAAAGTCTCCGACGACCACAGTGTCACCCATCAAAAGCAGGTTGGCAGGTTTGATATCGCGATGTTGAATGCCCACCATTTCGCCATGGACCAAATGCTGGGGCGAATTCAGGAAATCGAGCCCGCTGGCCGCTTCGCGCATGTAACGGGCAAGTTCCATGGGATCGATGCCGGAGTGGCCCGCTTCAATCGCCCGTTCGAGTCGTTGTTCGAGACTGCCGTCGGCCTTGGCCATGCAGATCACGAGATAGCCCAGTGGCCGAATGCCAGGTTGGTCGTCCGCAACAATGGTCTGGGTTTTAGAGCGGGTTTTTTGTGAAAGTGCCATTGCCTGAGCCGCTTCATCGTCACTCAGGACTTTGCCCTGCCGGTCCAGCAGCCAGATCGCATTGATCGGAATCAGGTTGGCATGACGAATCAGTTTGACAGACTGAATCGATTTGAGTTCGATGCGGCCCTTGTTTTCCGCGAGCGAAATAAACTTGACGGCCAACCGCGTACCACCCGGCCCGGTCGCTTCCCAGACTTCCCCATACTGCCCGCGCCCGAGCAGGCCCAGCAGCGTGTATCCCGAAACTGGTGTATCGCCTGTTCTGAACATCGGTCCCTTTTCTGAATTCCAACTCGATGTAACGGAAGTGTGTTGACAATCAATACTGTCAGAATAGGCGATTTCCCGGGGTGGCGGAAGGATTTGATGAAATTCAAGCGAATTGGATTTGGTTATGCACGCGCACAATCACGGAGTGAATGGCCACGTGGGGCGATTCACTCCGTGGATCAGCGATTGACGAATGAGCCCCACGACTCAGGAATTGACCAAGTCAAAAGCCGGGTGTTTTTCATTCTTGACGGCGGCCGTAATCCAAACCAAACAATCCTGCATGAGGCGCGGACTGGTGACATTCGATACATTGTTGGACAGTACCCAGCGATGTAACAGTTTTGCGATCGGCGGACACGGTTGCGTAGACCCCGCCATCTTCCCCGGTCGGGTCTTCGGCGGCCGTTCGCAGCATCATGAACAAATCCGCAGGTTCGCCGAGGTCGGCGTCGGAGTAAGTCTTGGGTGATGTTGAGTCCTCAGAAACGTCGGCGGCAAGGTGCCACGCTTCTTTGACAATCACCTGGTTGTCGGGTTGCTCGTTGTCGTCAGGCTTGATCCGCAAATAGGAATCGCGGTGTTGAGCGTTAAGGTAGTTCAGTTTTTTTCCGTGAGCCTGTTCGGTTGCGGCCCGGGAGAGTCGCGGTGTCGGTGGACGTGATGCCCTGCAGAGTGTCGGTGCCGGTTTCGGCGGTTCGTCAACCTTTCCGAACGACTTGTACTGTTCGGCGACCTCCAACACTCGCCGGTGCCAAGACGCATCAGTTTTTTCGGTACTCATGTTGGCGGAAAAGACTGGTGCTGTCCCGCCCCCCGGCTGGTGCCCGACGTGGTGATAGTACCAAAACAACAGCAGTGTCGAGGCTGCGGCGATCAGGAATACTGAAGCTGTTTTCATATTGGATTTTCGAACTGAAAAGGTTTTGCGGAACCAAAATCAGGACATTGGAACAAGCCAATGGTCCTGGTTTTCAAAGCGGGGTCATTCACCATCTTTCTTGCGATTCTTCAGCCACGTCGTCACTGTTTTGTAGTGGGTCGAGGCGTAATATTTATCGACGATTTCCTGGCACCTGGCGTAGGCCTCTTCCTGTTTCTGTTGCTGGAACAGACCGCGGGCTTCGCCGAACAGTTTGTCAGCCGGTTTTTGGTGTTCTGCTGCAATTTTCTGGTATGCAGCGGCGACGGGAGCAGCGGAATTTGCAAAAGCGTATCCGGACATGAACGCGTGATAGTCGTTGACCCACGCGTTGTCAGAGTTTTTTGTGATTCCAGCTTGCAGTCGCTCGGCCTGGGCGACAGATGCTGCCGTGACAAGTTCGTTGAAATTTTTCAGCGCAGACTTCCCGGTGTCGCCCAGTGTCATCTTGCTCAAGCGATCGGCAATTCCGAGCGCGTTATGTTTTTTGTCAGCGTGCCACAATTCGTTGGCGGATTTCAATAACGCGACGGGGTCGTCACTGGTCATTGTTTCCAGCCACTGGATCGCCCGGTCGATCGGGAGGTTGGCAAACATGTGACCGGCCTGGGTATCATCGACGAGCCGAACCATCGGGAAACCGTTGTCCATCAGGCTGTTGAATGCGGCAGTCGACATGCTGTATTGGACGACCGGATCGTTGGGAGCGTACACGATTGCAAAAGGAATCTCGCGCTGTTGTGCGCGGAGGTCTTCTTTGTCGTAAGCAGTCGGTTCGGCCTGGATAATCATTCCGCCGGCAATGGGAAAGGCTCCATCGACCAGTTCGGGGTAATTCATCGTGAGGGAGTACGTCAGAAAGCCGCCCTGCGTGTGTCCGCCGACGAACAGTTTTGGGATTTTTACATTTTGTTTGATTTCGGTGAGAACTTCCGAGATCAGTGCGGGACTTTCGCGGTCCGTGCCTGGATATCCGCCGTAATTGCTTTTGCCGGCGAAGTTGCCAGGTCGAATTCGTCAGCCGTGACTCCGACCGTCTTTTCTTCATCGGTTCCAGTGATCGTGTATTTGAACACCGGGTCTTGCGATTGAATGAAACAGGCAAACAGGAAAAGCAGGTTCATCGTATCGGCTCCTGAAAGGCGGTTTGGCGTTTCGGCGTGCAGAAAGGCTCAATTGGAATCAATCGCACAGTGAATTTCAATTATTCAAAGGCGCAGGTACAATTTCGTACTTAATCCGAAATTTGGATGCAAGGTAAAAAAGGAAAACCGATGAACAAATCCGGAAATGACACTGCCATGAAATCAAGCGGGGCGATCTGCACTCACTGGCGAGTCGGTGAACTGTTTGTGCCGCAGATTGTTTTGGGAGTTTTGGTTTGGGTCGGTATTTATCTGCGTGAGCCCAGACTTCGTGCGATACTGCCAATCCGGACAATTCGGAATTGAATCGTGATTGAACACGAAACAAACGAATGAAAAGGCGGCACTACACTTGACTACAATACTGTCGGCAACCAAACCAGCGCTGATAGGAAGAACGATGAATTCCGGATTGTATTTCACGCTGGTTTCAACAGTGTTGTTGGGTCTGCTTGCCAATGGCGCAAATGCACAGTCACAAACGGACAAGCTGGTTGCCGACGATGTGGCACAAAACTCGCCGGATGCCGGTTCGACGAAAGGCATCATCGATTTCGAGCGGCCCACAGACGCGGAACAGCTGGTTGGCGAATCGGGCTCACGACTTGTTCCCGAGTCGCGTTACGAATGCCATTGGACTTTTGATGGTGGCGTTCTGACCGCTTCGCCGAAATGGGACAGTGTCGTGACCCCCGACGCCTACCGGGATTTTCGCATGCATGTCGAATTCAACGTCAACGACGCAGGCGACGTTCCACGCGAGACGAATGGAAATTCGGGAGTTTATCTTCAGCAACGATATGAATTGCAAATTCTGAATTCGTTCGGAGTTTCGGAAGCCGACTACAACTTTCAGGATTGTGGTTGTATTTACGGAACAAAGAAACCGGACAAACTGGTCTGCAAACCAGCCGGCGAGTGGCAAAGTTTTGACATCGCTTTTCGGGCAGCCCGCTTTGATGGCGATCGAAAAACCGTAAACGCCCGCATCACCGTTTTTCAAAACGGAGAACTGATCCATGACGACCTTGAACTGAAACAGAAATCAGGCGCGGGCAAACCGGAGGAAAACTCGGATCGTCCAATCCTGTTCCAGGGGCATCACAACCAGGTCCGGTTCCGCAACGTATGGATTCAGGAGTTGTCTTTGGGTGAGCAGGAAACGGCAGGCGAAATTTCCAAAATAACGGCCAGCCAAAAAACACTTCCAATGTCTGCCGAGGTTTTCCAGCTGAACGGCTCGGATGCGTTTGTCATTCTGCCTAAAGGGATTCGCGACCCGAAAGCCGACATCCCGTGGGTGTGGTACGCCCCGACGCTGCCAAAGTATCCGGCAAGCGAAGAACAATGGATGTTCGAGCGGTTTCTCAAGTCAGGAATTGCGATTGCAGGAATCGATGTTGGCGAATCGTATGGCAGCCCGAATGGACGCAAAAAGTACGACGAGTTTTACAAGTACCTGACAACATCACGAAACTTTGGCGACAAACCCTGCTTGCTGGCGCGGAGCCGGGGCGGGCTGATGATGTACAGCTGGGCGATCGAAAACCCAGAGTCTGTTTCCGGTATCGCTGGAATTTACCCGGTTTGCAATATCGCCAGCTTTCCCGGCATCGAACGCGCCTGTTCCGCCTATGGGTTGACCGCCGAGCAACTGCAGAATGATCTGGCCAACCATAACCCGGTCGATCGAATCGCTCCAGTTGCCGAAGCGAGAGTTCCCATCTATCACATCCACGGCGATCAGGACGATGTTGTTCCGCTGGCAGACAATTCTGCGCTGCTGGCGGAGCGAATTCGGGAGCTGGGGAGCGAGATCGAACTGGAAATTGTCGTGGGGCAAGGCCACAACATGTGGGACGGCTGGTTTCAGTCGGAACGGCTCGTCGAATTTGTTTGCAAAAGCCTGGGCCGGCCGGTTTACACTCACCCCGTTCCGGAAAACGACTTGTGGCTGACCTACCCAGGGGCCGAGGGGCCAGGCAAGGGGAAGCACATTGTTTTGATCGCGGCCGAGCAGGAATATCGCAGCGAACAATCGATGCCGATGCTGGCCAGGATCCTGTCGCAACGTCACGGATTTGACTGCACGGTACTTTTTTCGGTCAACGAACAAGGCGAAGTCGATCCGACGTTGCCGGCTCCCTTCGAGGACAAGGAAAAACGGCACAACATTCCTGGACTGGAGTATCTGGCCAGTGCCGACTGCGTGATTTGGCTGTCCCGTTTTATGCACTTGCCCGACGACCAGATGCAGCACTGGCACGACTACTTTGATTCCGGCAAACCGATCATCGCCCTGCGCACCGCCAATCACGGTTTTCTGGATGGCAAGCGATACATGAAAAACGGAAAGGACGTTTCGCTGAGTGAATTGCTGGGCGGATCATTCATGGAGCATCACGGAGGTTGGCACCATGAATCCACCCGTGGTTTGGTTGTTGAGGAAAGCAAGACGCACTCGATCCTGACTGGTGTCGAGGACATTTGGGGCACGTCGGATGTTTACCGGTGTCACAACGAAAAATCTCCAGTTCCCGCCGACTGTCAGGTTTTGGTGAATGGCCAGCCTTTGCTGGATCTGAATTCCAATTCCGCGCCGAACCCGGACAAAGTACCGTTGCCGATCGCCTGGACGAAAACGTGGATTGGCAACAAGGACCTCCCGACCCGAATTTTCCATTTCACAATGGGCTCCGCCGAAGATTTTCAGAACTCCGGAGTTCGCCGATTGACCATTAACGCCGTTTACTGGGGCCTGCAAATGGAAGACTCCATCCGCCCAGACAGTTCGGTGGAAATCGTTGGCGAGTTCCATCCACTCAAAGCCGGCTTCAATTACAAAGAGCTCGGCGTCGAGCCGCACAAGGCGGAGTTTTACAGGTAAGCCGATACGCATCGCCGCAACGCAGGACGGCCACTCCTGGCCGTCAAAACCAAAACGTAACTAGCTATTGTAAAGAGTCAACATTGTGTTGTGGATGGTGACTGGCAAGAGTGCCCGTGCTCCATTTGCTCATGCAAATTGTCTTTTCGCTTTTCGGGTAGGCGATTGTGGTGCCTCGCCAGATGTAAAAGTCGTAGAATTGGGGCAGGTCCATTGCTGCCGAAAATAACCTCAAGGAAATTCAATGAAAATCGGAAGGCCAATACTGATTGTATTTATGCTGTTGTCACTCGTTGACAGCGGCGATGTTCCGGGGCAGGAAACGAATCGCCAGTCGCTGAGCGTTCTTTTCGTCGGCAACGATCCTGCGCAAAATTATCCGCCACGCGGCCACCCAACGGGACTGGCGGCCGAACGCTATGGCGAGCTGTTGAAAGAGCGTACACCGGCGTTCGAAAAGTTGTTGCGGGAACACTTCGAAACCGTCACGGTCGTCATCGGCAAAGACTATCAGGTCACGATGTCCGACGACTACGATGTCACGGTCTTCGACGTGTTGCCACCTCCGATTGGCGAGCGCGACGTCGATGGCTGGAAAAAGAAAATTCGCTTGCCCGCCGATTTCACCAACCCGGCAGTAATGATCGGCGATGTTGCACCCATGACGATCGGTCGTTTTGGCTGGGACATGCGACTGGACCATTTGTGAGAGTGTCTCGATTCATACGCGCACGGGTTGCGCGTCAGCCACGATGTTTTCAATACTCCCCATGCCGTCAAACTGACTTTCGAGGATCAGCCAACACAAGAGAACTACAAGATATTTCCTGCCGGCGCGGAACTTGGCGAGACCATGCCGATGTGGCGTGTGCAGACCGAGGGTTACTCGGAGGGCAAAGGGATGTTGGTCGGCACGGTCTCGTATGACTTGAGTGATGCGCCAGACGGAGAGTTTATTTCAGGAGGCCAGAATTCGAAGGGGCCCGACTCGATGGCAATTGGTCGCCAGGGAAGTTTCCTGCACTGGGGCTTTGCGGCGTCTCCAACTTTTATGACGGACGAAGCGAAGTTGGTGTTCGTCAATTCAATTTGCTACATCCACAAGTTCAAAGGCCAACGGGCGTTTGTAAAAAAGGAATCGGTCAGTACCCGCGACTCGATTGACTTTACTCTGTACCAGTTGACTGCCAAAGGTGCGGCCGCCTGGGAGGCTCACACAGCGAAAGGAATTGTGGAGCACCAAAAGATGACGGAAGAATTAATGGTGCGTCGTGAAAAAGGTGAAAAGCTGACCGAAATGGAAGAAGCGCGGCTGAAATGGGCGGCTCCATCGTGGAGCCAGTCGGGGGCGCTGGAAGCCTTGCCGGAGGATCTGCGTGACTTGCTCGGCGATGATATCGCGGGGTACCGGAAGTATTACGAGGAGAATCGGCCATGGCTTTATTCGGATCCGGCGGAACGATATGGCGCGTTGACCGTTGACGAGGATGCGCGTTCGATTGGCATCGCCAACAATGACCTGCGACTGCTGGACCATTGCATCGACCTGTTGCAAAAAAATCCGGAGGATGAAAAGGCACTTCGCTTGCTCACACGTTACACAGGTCAATCGTTTGATTCCGCGAACCAGTGGCGGGAATGGCTGGAGCAACGACGAGGCTTCCTCTTTTTCTCGGATCATTCCGGGTTCAAGTTTCTGGTGGACGTCAACAAGGCTGTTGCGGCTGGTCGTAAGGATCTGGTCGAGCCTGCATCGGCAGGTGAGGAGTTGCCGGCCATTATCGAAGCGATGAAGATTGATGAACCTGACCGATCCAACCCGGTGACTTACAGTTGTTCGATTGTTCGCAGCCCTGTGGATGCAGGATGGGATTATCGCCTGGTAGTGAAATTCAGGATTCTGAAGGGTTGGCATTTGTATTCGTTTGTTCCGTCGGGTGTGCCTTACACTGCGACGCAATTGAAAGTGGAGGCTGACGATGCGATCGAGCTGGATGAAAAATGGAGCCTGTCAGCTGCCAAGCCGCTGCGAGAAAATCCAAAGATCGCAGTTTGGGAGGACGAATGTGTATTTACGCGACAGATTCGGTTTGCCGAGAGAGTGGTTGCTCAGGCAGACAAAAAAACCGGGCGCTCGGCAGCCGGGTACAGCTTGAAACTGAACATCGATTTTCAAACCTGCAACGAAGTCATGTGTATGCCGCCTGAGTCCAGGTCAGAGGTACTGGCGTTGCCCAGGTAGGTACGAGCAAGAATTTCTGGCACAGAATCTGATTTGAATTCCACGTGGGTAACGCAACAGTGTGTGTGTCGTGAAAATTGCTGTTGCACAAATCTGCCCGATTGTCGGGGGCGTTGAACGCAATGTCGCGAGGCATTTGGTGTTGGCTGGGGTGGCCGCCGACAATGGCGCTGAACTTGTTGTCTTTCCGGAACTCTCCCTGACGGGCTACGAACCGAAACGTGCTGCTGAACTGGCCCTGAATCTGGACGACGCTTGTTTCGATGATCTGCAATGCTTCTGCAACAACAAAAAGGTCTCGATTGGAGTTGGCGTGCCGCTCAAGACGGCGAGTCTTCCACTGGTTTCGACATTGCTCTTTCGGCCTG
>JAYVKA010000556.1:0-4987 GCA_043768885.1 Planctomycetota bacterium | reverse complement strand
CAGCCACGAACAGGCGATCATCAGGATGATTTCCGGAATCATGAAAAACATCCGGCTGATCATGATCCCGCCCAGAAAATCCGTCCGCCTCATCGGAGTCGCCACAAACCTCTTAAGCAGTTTTTTGATTCGCAAATCGACGATCGCAAAACCAACGCCCCACAATCCGCCCCCCATCAAGCCCATGCCGATCAGGCCTGGCACCAGATAGTCGACATATCGTCCGCCCGGTTCGGTCACATGTTGGTCACTCGCCGAAAGGACGTCTTTTCGCCCAGCAGCATTTTGCAATCGCCGGTCAATGTCGGCCCGCAGATTCCGCGCGTCGGGCTGGGTCGGATCGAAAACATATTCCAGGTTCTTTGCTTCAGAATCTTTGGCAACGACGTAAAGTGTGTTCTTGCCTGTCGTCAATCGTTCACGGCACTCGGCCTCGTCCAATATCTTCGCCGTTAGGCCGGGTTCCGATTTCAGCCATTCGGCAATTTTCCCTGCGCCGGGTCCGGACGCGATTTCAATACTCTTGATCTCTTCACCCTGATTTCGAAACGCGATCCCCAGGACCACGATCATCAGGATCGGAAAAATGTAAACCCAAAACACGGCCTCAGGCTGGCGAATGAATTCTCGCAACCGCGTTGCCGTAACGGCCCAAATCGCCGAAGGAACCCGCTCACTCATCCTGTCACCTTTGCAATCACCGTCTCGGCCTCAGCGGTTTCCGACTCGGTCAAATGCCGGCCAGTCAGGCTGACAAAGACATCTTCCAGACTCGCTTGCCGTGTGGCCAGATGCGTCAGCTTCACACCCGACTCCAGCAGTTTTTGAACGAGCGGCGGAAGGACTTCGTGCGGATGATCGATCGTCAAAGTCACCGTGTGATCGTCTTGTGTCACCGATTCGATCCCGCGCATGGCAGCGATCGCCTGGTCCGTTCCGTCAGGCCACTCGCCCGCCCAGGAAAACTCAATCCGGTGCTCCGCACCAAGCGAGCGGATCAATTCCTTTGGCGTCCCTTCGGCAATAATTTTCCCGCCATCAAAAATCGCCACCCGGTTGCACAACCGCTCGGCCTCTTCCATGTAATGCGTCGTCAATAAAACCGTTCGTCCCTGTTCCTCAAACGCTTCGACAATTTCCCACAGTTGTCGTCGGCTGGTTGGATCAAGCCCCGTTGTTGGCTCGTCCAAAAATATCACTTTCGGATCGCCGACCAGCGCCGTTGCGACAGCCAATCGCTGCTTTTGTCCGCCAGAAAGTTTTTTGACCCAGGTGTTAGTCTTTTCCTGAAGCGAAACTCGCGAGATCGCTTCGGCTACCGAAATCCCGGTCGGATAAAAACTGCGAAACAGTTCCAGCGTTTCCCTCACCGTCAAGCGATCGCTCAGCTCCGTTTCCTGCAGCGACACGCCAATTTGCTGGCGAATTTGCCGGTCGTCGCGTCCCCACTTCATCCCCAGAATCTCGGCTGACCCGCTGGTCGCCTGCATCAGACCTTCCAAAATCTCGATCGTCGTCGTTTTGCCAGCCCCATTCGGCCCCAACACCCCAAAACATTCGCCAACAGGAATCGACAAATCAATCCCCCGCACCGCCTCCACCGGCGGTTTCCCCGGATAGGTTTTGCGAAGGTTGCGACAGGAAATGGCGAGATCATGCATATTCGAATTGACTCTGGGCAACTACAAACACAAACTTTTCAAACCGGTCCGTGCGAGAAACTTTTTGGTAAAAAAATGTGCGGCTAAAAATCCGGAAGGCAAACAATTCTGGCCCGACAACCAACACCGATTTTCATTTTTCACCGCGCATTTTTTTGCCAATCACTCCCACATGAACAATTGGGGACAATTGTTCCACTATCAAATCAGGGCAAAATACGGATTCGGATGTTCTTGAATTCGATCGGCGAGCCTTCTGATTCCAGAGCAATAAACCCGGTTGCCGGTTCGGCACCGTTGCCGCCGGAAACTTCCTGGCCGTTGACCCACAAACGAACTTCACCATTGATCGCACGAATGTAGTAATGATTCCATTCTCCCACACCCTTTGTCGTGTTGGCTGAAGGAAAGCTTCGGACACCGTCGGGTGAAAGGGGCGGAAACGGTTTCAGTTTCGACTTGCCAACCGGAAACACATCGCCGTTAGTTGTGAACCAGTCGGCTTTTTTGCCCGAACTCTTTTCGTATTGCATTGCGTAACCATGATCCAGCACCTGATTCTCGATCCCTTCAGGCAAGCTGCCAGGCTTCAATCCTTCCAGCGAACTTTCCGGCGTCCAAATAAACACCCCCGAGTTGCCGCCTTCTTTCAGATGCCGCCACTGAAGCACCAATTCAAAATTGGTGTACTGTTCGGCTGACCGCATTACCCCCACCGGTTTTCCGGTACAGGAAAGTAACCCGTCTTTCCAGCTCCACGTATCCTCGTTGCAATTGGCGTTCAAAAAATCCGCCGCCCCCATCTCCCGCCAATCCGGCCCATTGCCGTCAATCAACGCGGCCGGCAATTCCTGGGCTTGTGACGCAACGACGGCATCTTTCACCGCTTGCGCCTGCCCGAATCCGGATAAGCAATTTGAAGCCATCAGTGCCAAGGCAAAACAAAATATTGCTGTTCGTATGCATACCATCGTGAATCTCCCGGTGCGCTTGTCGGTCTGGAAAGAACTCAGAATAAGGGCTGGCAGACGGCTGAACAATCGTCCGGCAAGAATGGCAGGCGATTTCCCGGTCTCCGTCGTTCGAGGAAATGGCCTCTACTCACCAAAGTTTTTGTTTTACGCTCTGATAGACTGCCAATTCATCCTCTCGAACACCTTCTCTCTCAACAAATGACCAACACCCTTCCAGACAATCCCGATCCTGCGAAAGCAAACAAGGGTGCGCTGCTTGTAATATTTCTGACGGTGTTCATCGATCTGTTGGGGTTCGGAATCGTTCTTCCCTTGTTGCCATTGTACGGTGACCAGTTTGCTACCGATCCGGGTGGCTGGCAGATTGGGGCGTTGATGGCGAGTTTTTCGTTGATGCAATTTTTCTTTTCGCCGATCTGGGGTGGTCTGTCCGATCGCGTGGGTCGCCGACCGGTAATTATTTTTGGAATCTCGGGAAGTGTTGTTTTTTATGCGCTGTTTGGGATTGCGGCGATGAACGCTTCGCTGGTCGGATTGTTTGTCGCACGGATAGGAGCTGGAATTTGCGGGGCTACGGTTTCCACGGCGCAGGCCTATATCGCTGATACGACGACCAAAGAAAACCGGACGCGCGGGATGGCTTTGGTCGGGATGGCGTTTGGATTGGGATTCACGTTTGGGCCGGTGTTGGCTCTGTTTGCGGTCTTGGGTAACGAAAATGACAAGCTCGGTGCGGGACCCGGTTTTGCGGCAGCTGCTTTAAGTGCCGTCGCGTTGATGTGTGCGATTTTCCTGCTTCCGGAGTCCAGGAAGAAACAGGTTGCGGGCAAATCGAATGGCCAGTCGAATGTCCGATCTGCCTGGTGGCGCGTGGAAGCCTGGCGCGAGGTGATCGGAATTAGGGGCTTGAAATGGCTGGTTGCAGCATTTGCGACATTTATTTTTGCTTTTGCGTTGTTCGAAACGAGCTTGAGTTTGCTGGTCAAGGGGAGCAAGGAGTTTCCCGATCCGCCTTTTCAGTTTTCGCTGACACAAGTCTGTTTGATGTTTGCGTCACTTGGTTTTTTGTCGGCAATTGTGCAAGGGGCGGTCGTTCGGCCATTGTCCAAAAGAGTCTCCAACGCGCGACTGGCAATTACAGGTTCGATTATTGAAGTCTTTGGGTTTGGAATACTGGCTTTTGCCGCCGGAAACGCGTCGCTGACCATGTTGGCAACAGGTTTTGTCGTGATTGTATGCGGCTACGCTTGCATCCAGCCGTCCATGTATTCGTTGCTCAGCCGCTGGAGCGATCCGGAACGGCAGGGTTCGATGCTGGGGGCGGCGCAAAGTGCCAATTCGATTTCCAGAATCCTTGGCGCAGGGTTGGGGATTCCCTTGATTATGGTCGGAGTAACAATCCCGTCATGGGCAAGCATGGGGCTGATGGTCGTCGCGCTGATGTTGCTTTCGAGGGCCGTCCAGTTTGGACACGATTATGCTGAGGCAACCAGCAGTCCTTAGTCGCGGTGGCTCATGGCAACTCTTTGGCTGCGTTTGCCGGAAACGGCGGGTTGAAAAAGTACGTGCCACGAATTGGCGGAAAATTATCGCATTGTCTGCTTTGAACCGTGCCAAACGTTGATGTGGGACAGTCTATAATCGTTCAAATAGAACCGGACAGGAAGTTGCTGATCCAAAAACCAGCGGGACAGGAAGCATGAACTTAAACGCGAAAAATACTTGCCTGCCAGTTTTGATAATTTTCTTTGCAGCTTTTTGCGGGGTTGTATCCGCTTTCGATGACTTGCCGGGGAAGCGACCGGAAATTGGCGAAGTGGTCGCAGATTTTCAGTTTACGGACATTCGATATTTGCCGCGTACAATTTCCGAGTTTGGAAGTGCCCGGGCGACTGTAATCGTGTTTACCACGCTCGAGTGTCCGATCGCAAAGCGTTCACTACCGAAACTTCGCGAACTGGACGAGAAGTATCGTGAAAAAGGTGTGCAATTTTTGGCGATCAATGTTGGATCGCAGGATTCACTGGTCGAAGTCGCCTGGCAGGCAATCGAGGCAGCGATCGAGTTTCCGGTCGCCAAGGATTTTTCGGGTGAGGCCGTGAGGGCTGTTGGCGCGACTCGTACGCCCGAATGTGTCGTGCTGGATGCCAAGCGGGTGTTGCGATATCGGGGGAGGATCGATCCGGATTTGCGATTGGGCGGGACTAGGCCTGTGCCTGGTCGGGCCGATTTGCGGGAAGCGATGGATGACGTCCTTGCCGGTCGCGAAGTTCGCATCGCGGAAACGCCCGTCGATGGATGCCTGATCGAAACCAAACGGGAAACCGCCAATGCCGAAGTTGAATTTCATCG
>JAYVKA010000555.1:0-3816 GCA_043768885.1 Planctomycetota bacterium | reverse complement strand
ATGGCCTTTGCGCCGATCTGTTTCAAATGGGGAGCACGGACTGTCGGATACGAGTCGTCGGCGGCGACATCGAGCGTATTGAGTTTGCGCTGGGCCTGTATGCGGGGTGCGGCCCGACAACATGACGGATTGACGGCGACCTATCGCAGTTGCAATTTCGGCGACTCATCAACCATCTTCAGCCAGGGGTCCAGCTTCACCGGCCCACAAAATATTTACGACAACTACTATTCGGTTTATTCCGGTGCCGGGATGACCTGGTACAAGTTTGACATCTGGTACCAGTACATGGCCGGTTCATCGATGTTTTATCACGAGCAGGGTTTTGACGAGTTCTGGAAACCGGGTGGACTGACTGCAGCCGGAAAAAAGGAAGTGCAGCTTTCCCCAAAAGGCAAACTGGTCGACCGATTCCTGCGGACGACAGAAAAACATCCCGATCGTGGATCGCCCGTAACACCGGTTGCATTCTTGATGGACTATGCGCACGGTTGGGAACCGGCGAGTTTCTGGCCCAACTCGTTCGTTAACTGGCAACAACAGCCTGACCGGTTCCTGCATTCGGCGCATGAACAGATGCTTCAGCAATGGTTGTGGGCGGCCTGTTTTCCGATTGGTCCCGAAAGCGAAAGGCCGATCAACGCGGTCAACGAAGTCTATGTGCCTGGAATCTTTGGCGACATTTTCGATTGCGTGTTCGCTTATCCGGAAATCGACCGCTGGCACACGATCGACTCGTATCCGGTCGTGATCGCCATGGGAGACATCGAGCTGACTGCGGCTGAAGGCGAGCGAATGAATCGGTACGTCGAGCAAGGCGGAACTTTGCTGGTCTCGGCTGAACAATTGTCAGGGCCAGGTGCCGCTCAATTGAGGCTTCCCTTTTCTCGCAACAAAAAACGCTCGAACAGTTATGCCTGGCGATGGACCGACAACAGTGCCCAGGCAACCGAATGTGCAGTATTCGATTACCAACCGCTGGAAGTTGACATCCAGAGTGAAACGGAATTGGGATGGCACAGTCTGGCAACGACAGAAACTGGTGAGTCGTTTTGTGCCTTTGCGAATCGTGGTGCCGGACGAGTTGTCGTGTTGTCCGTTCCAAGAGGGTTGACGGTTTCCGGCTCGCTTCATCCTGTCAGCGCGTTGTTGCTTGCACATCTTGGACGCGACCAGATGCCGATCGAAGTTGACGGCGCAGTGGAATGGCTGGTCAACCGCGGCGAAGATGCCTGGTTCGTGACTTTGTTGAATCCGGCTGGACAAGCCAAACCGCAACAGGGCATCACTCCGACCGACTATCGCCAGAACAAAACCGTAACCGTCCGGGCCCATTTTCCAGTTCGTGCTGTTACAGACTGGCTGGATACTGAAATCAGTCTTGTTGGCGAACGAGCCGGCGAAAGTAAATTTTCAATCGAAGTTCCTGCCGGTGGCGTGCGGGTTCTGGAAATCCGCTAAGGCGGCTTCTTGACTTCAATCCATCAATTGCCAATTCCGCGTACAACTTCGGCAAGCGCACACACAAATATTCGTAACAGGACATGGCCCGAAGCAATCTTTTGCAGTTACCTTGGCGTTAAGTTTCCCGACCCCTTCGTTTTATGAGTACCCAATGCGATTGATTTTCCTCGTGATCCTGTTTTCGACACTTGGCCTGGTATCAGACCGGCTCGTTTTCGCTGGACTGCAAGACACGCCGGGTTCGGGAGCAAAGCCGGTCCGAAGTGAGATCATTTCCCCGATTCGAAATGAGTCGTTTAACAAGGGCGGAACGGCGAGAGTCCGAAAACAGGGCGGCAATCCGCGCACGGTGAATGGCGTTTTTGTTTTTGACGGGTCGATGGATGGAAACCGGCAAGTTGACCCGCAAATCGCTGTCGGGAACGGTTTTGTTTTTCACGCGACAAACAACGGGTTGATTATCTATGACAAGGAAGGCAAATTCATTCAGGGAGTGCCGCAGTCCGAGTTCAATGGCGGGATCGATCCGAAACTGTTTTTCGATCTGCACAACCGTGTCTTCTGCTTTGATTTATGGAATCCGTGGGACGATGCAAAACAGAAACCGGTCAACATTTCGGTATCGGAGACTGATGATCCAACGGGGGCCTGGAACACTTATCCGGTTCCCGCTCCAGGCGGAAAGGATGGTGGCGGGATTGGGCACAGTCCCAAATGGATCGGCTATTCTTTCCCTGGAGGACCGGAGCAGACATTCGTGTTGAGCATGGAAGCAGCCAAAGCCGGAAAGCCGGTCACCGTTCACCATTTTGCCGGAAACCTTGGCCAGCCAGTCATCAATCAGGACCCCAACGATGACTTGTTTTTTCTGAACATCACGCGAAACGAAATCGTTTTGACTCGCGTAGCTGATAGTGGCGACGGCACTCCCGAAGTTTCATCGGTCAGCGGTGCGAAACATGGATTCGAACATTTTGGCTGGCCGCCACAGTCTCCACAAAAGGGAAGCGACCAAAAGACGTCTTCGGGTGACCGCAACCCCAAGAACCTGATCCTACAGGGCAATCACATCTGGATTTCGCATGCTGTTGACGTCGATGGTCGTTCGGCGGTGCAATGGCATCAGCTCAAACTGGATGGAACGATTGTTCAAAGCGGTCGCATTTCGCACCCAACCAACAGCTATATCCAAACGACGATTGCCATCAACAAAAACGAAGACATGTTGATCGGGTTTCAGGAAACCGGCCCGGCGATGTTTATCAGTCCACGCTGCGCTTTCCGGCGTGCCGATGACCCACCAGCAACGACTCGCGAAATCATCCGATTGGGCGAAGGCGAGGGGGCGACGGACGGAGTCTCGTGGGGCGACTACAGCGGATCGACGATCGACGGTGATAACCTGACCGATCTTTGGACAATACAAAGCGTGACGGACAAAGGCGGCAAAGGAGATGCGGTGATTGCCAGGATTCCCTTTCCCGTTGATCCTCCAGCCCCGGAGAAATAGAGCTGCCGTGGTTTTGGCGTCCGGCCGAAATAATTGGCCGGGAAACTCAGGTCTCCGTTTCGGCTGAAAGCCAAAACCACCTTTCACAGATCGACCTGTTGACGAATGGATGCTTACCGAGCCGGGTTCGCGGCTACGGTTTCCCGCAGCAACGAAGGGAGCACGGTTTTCAAATGCGACGCGGGAATGGCGAGCGATGAAACCCGGCCTTCGCGTGCGATGTTGATTCCGATCGCGTTGCCGTTCAGGTCGAGGACTGGCCCGCCGCATTGTTCGGGGAACAGTGGCGTGTCGTGCTGAAAGACCCATTCGAAACCGTCGGCGCGGCGACTGGGGATTGCTCCCAACCGATTCATCATGCGAAACTTGCTGGCCCGTTCTGCTGTGACGTCGCGACCAGCCAAAACCACGCGAATGATTTTTGGTTTGTCGTCACGCAGGATGTCCAGTCGCACTTCCTCACCCGCCCGGCGTCGTCCGATTTCCGCAACGAGTTGCGTCACGTCTACAGTCGGTATCTCATCGATCGAACGAATAACATCTCCGGCTTTCAGTCCGGCCAAATGAGCAGCGCCGCCCGGAGTGACTTCAATCAGGCTGACACCATTCGTCCCATTTTGTGGCTGAACGCCCAGGAATCCCTGGCCCTGGCTGCGTTGTGCGCGAGGCGGATTGCTGTACGTTCCGAAAGCGACCGCCGTTCCGTTTTGGCCTGGGGTGACAACAAACTCTCCGGGTTGTGGTTGGCGTTCCGACCATTGAACCGCGACGAACTCGCCAACTGCCGCGGAATTTGCCGATTCAATTTCGATGATCGCCAAGTCGTTGTTTTCGTCTTTGGA
>JAYVKA010000554.1:0-4221 GCA_043768885.1 Planctomycetota bacterium | reverse complement strand
TCGCATTGTGCCGGTGAAAAATAAATCGTGCCAATCAATTTTTTGCCGCAAGACCTTTGACAGCCCTGCTAGCGGCCTTAAAATCATGCCCGGCACGATCGATGGAGATCGATCAAAACCCGTCGGTTCAGGCAATGATTGGCCTGATTTTTTCGGCAGGTTTTTCTGGCGATGGAATGCAACACAAGATGTGAGTCGTTCCATGTCGAGCGCTAGTCCAGCAAGGGGGCGCTAGTCCAGCAAGGGGTTGAGCAGGAAGTGGCACCCGAAACCGTTCAAAACCAGAATCGCCTCATGCCGGAAGACGTGCTTGAACTGATCAGCCGGCAGGTCGGGCGTGGAATGTTCGAGATGTGGTTCAGTCACCCAGGCCGTATCGCAGTGAACAATGGCGTAATCGAAGTCCGCGCCGAAAGCGATTTTGAAGTCAAACGCCTTCAACAGAATTTTGGCCACACCATGCGGGCTGTGGCGTTTCAACTGCTAAACAATCCCGAAGCCGTTCAGTTTACGATTGCCGATTCTGATTCCGCAAAACGCGAACCGAATCCAGTCCGGCCACCAAAATTCGTTGCTTCACGAAACCCATCGCCAATCACTGGCGGTACAACCGAGTCTGCACAAGTTTCGCAAAACGAACCAGGTTCGATTCGCAAATCCCGATTTCGCCTGAACGAGTTTGCGTTCGCGCCAGACAGTGAAATGTTGCAGACGGCGGTTCGCGAAGTGATTCGTGCACCGGGCAGGTTTTCACCACTGTTTTTTCATGGACCGGCGGGAAGTGGCAAGACGCACCTGGTTGAAGCCATCGTGCACGAGTTCCGGCGGAATCATCGAAGTGCGCGGGCCGTTTCCATTACTGCCGAGCATTTCACGAACTCGTTTATCCAAAGTGTTCGTGGTGGCGGGTTGCCCCTTTTCCGCCGAAAGTTTCGCGATCTGGATTTGCTGGCCGTCGATGACATCCATTTTCTGGGCGGCAAGCGGGCGACGCTGGGTGAATTTCAATACACGATGGACCATTTGATTCGTGCCGGCAAACAAATCGTATTGACGTCGGACCGAACGCCGATGGAGACCTACGATGCAATTGGCGATTTCGCCTCGCGAATGACCGGAGGACTGGTTTGCCAAATCGGTTGGCCCGATCAGGCGGGCAGGGAAAGTATTGTCAGCCGATTCTCCGCCGAGCGGGGGTTGAAAATGGAATCCGAAGCAGTCGAGTTGTTGGCCAGCCGAATTTCCGGCGACGCACGGCGATTGTCCGGTGCAGTAAATCGGGTCGTGGCAAGCACGCTAGCCAGCGGTCTGGTTGCCGATCGGGACACCGTGTTGGCAAATGCCGGAGATCTGCTGCACTCCATCGAACAACAAACTTCGCTGTCTGCGATTGAGCAGTCTGTTTGCGAGTGTATGGGAGTTACCAGCACCGATTTACGTTCGGCCCGGCGGACGAAACGCATCAGTTCCGCCCGGATGCTGGCAATGTGGCTGTCACGCAAGCACACACCGAATGCACTTTCCGAAATCGGCGACCATTTTGGCGGCCGAAGTCATTCGACAGTTGTCGCAGCGCAAAAACGGATCGACGAAATGATCAACTCAGAGAACTTTGTCGAGTTTGTCGGCCGTAATTGCACCGTCAAGGACGCGGTCAAAACACTTCAGCGCCGCTTGCGCGTCAGCTAGCGAATCCAGCCTGCATTCATCGTTCCCCGTCGGACTGGGAACATACATCTTGCTATTGGTGTATTCTGCCCGGTCGAATCTTGCCGATTGAAATTGACATGAAGGCGGGATGTTGGGACTATCTCCGCGCCGATCGCTAGCAGCATTTCCTGCCTGTACCCACAGTCTCACACATCCACTGCTTGTTGGAATCCACGTGAAGTCATTTTCCCGGGCCATCTTTCAGTCTCTCCGTTATCGCTGGGACATCATCGGTGCAGTCCTTTGTTCAATGGGCGTCGCGATGTTGTGGGGTGCCAGCCTCACCACGATCTACCCGGTGTTGCAAGTCGTTCTGGAAAACAAAACGGCAGTCACCTGGGCCGAAGCGGAAATTGTCCGGTGCAACGAGCGAACCATTGAAAACCAGACTACTTTAACGACGCTCGAAGCAAAAATCGCTGCCGAAGGTGCCAACTTTGATCCCGCCGGGCGCGCAAGCGATCTCTACCAAACTGGTTTCTGCCAGGAGCAGATTGAAAACGAACGAAAAGCCCGCGAATGGTACCAAAGCACGATACCCACATTCCAAAAATATGCACCGGAAACACCGTTTGGAACTTTGGCGTGGGCCATTGCTTTTCTAATGGTCATCACGGCAATCAAGGGCGTGTTGCTGGTTGTCAGCGCAGTGCTCGTCGCCCGCGCATCGAACCGGACTGTGATGGACATGCGGCGGATCTACTACCGCAAGGCTCTGGATTTGGACCAGCGGCGGATCGACAACATCGGCACCGCCAACATGATGACCCATCTGACCCACAACATGATCATGGTCAGTGGCGGGCTCCAGGTATTTTATGGAAAGATGATTCGCGAGCCCCTGAAGATGGTCGTTTGCCTGGCTGGTGCCGCCTACATTTGTCTGCCATTGTTGCTGTTGTCATTGGTCGTCGTACCAGCCGGTGCGTTTGTAATCAATTCGCTTTCACGCCGGATGAAACGATCGACACAGCGGGAAATTGAAGGCATGTCATCGGTCTATCAAACCCTGATCGAAACGATGGGAGCCCTCAGAACCGTTCGTGTTTTTGGGCGCGAAGTCCGCGAGCGACGCCGGTTCAAAAGCAATTCGGCATCTCTTTACCGAATGAGCGTCCGAATCAGCATGTACGACTCGTTGATTCGCCCCGTAACGGAAGTGCTCGGAATCATCTCGATTTCCGGATCGATTTTGGCGGGTGCGTGGCTCGTTCTGAATCAACAAACTGATTTGTTTGGGATCCATGTTAGCAACCGGCCTTTGGAGCCGATGTCGTTGCTGTTGTTCTACTCCATGCTCGCCGGAGCGAGTGATCCGGCCCGCAAGATGAGCGAAGTCATCAATGTCCTGGTTCGTGGCGGTACGGCTTGCGAGAATCTCGAAAGAACCTTTTCCGTCGAACCACTGGTTGCACGTCCCGAGAATCCAATTCCGGTTCCTTTGCATTGCAAAAGCATTCAGATTCAAAACGTCAGCTTTGCCTATCGCGCGAAACAGCCAGTCCTGACTCGATTGTCGCTGGAGGTCCCCTTTGGCCAAACGATTGCAATCGTCGGAGAAAACGGTTGCGGCAAATCGACGTTGATGAGTCTGCTGCTGAGGTTTTACGATCCGTTCACTGGCCAAATCCTGATCGATGGAGTCAATATTCGCGATTGCAGCCCGCGGCAGTTGCGAAAACAGTTTGCCTGGGTGACCCAGGACAATGAGTTGTTCAGCGGCACACTTCGCGAGAACATCGCCTATGGCAATCGGCACGCGACCGAGGAACAAATCCTGGACGCCGCCAGACTGGCCCGCGTCACCGACTTTTTCCCGGTCCTCGAAAAGGGACTCGATACAGTCGTCGGCGACCAAGGCAAGTGTTTGTCGGCAGGCCAGCGTCAACGTCTGGCACTGGCCCGTGCGATCGTAGCCGATCCGCGAATCCTGATCCTGGATGAAGCGACCAGCCAGATTGACGGCAAAAGTGAAACACTGGTACATGCATCGCTGCTCGAGTTCATGCGTGGCCGGACGACGTTTATCGTTTCGCACCGACGGAGCTCCTTGGAGTTGGCGGACCGGGTAATCGTTTTGAATGCCGGAAAAATCGTTTCCGATTCGAGTGTAAAGGATGCCGAAGCGAACAACGGAGAATTCCAGGATTTGTTCCACAAGTCGGCTTGACCCTTTGAAACCGCGACAACAGTCAGGTGAAAGCAACGAACACATGCAATCATTGAAATTACAATTCAGGCAAAATTACCAAAAGATGCCGATTATGCCGGTTTTTCCGAACAGGGTGACTGCGCGTTGACGATAAAAGATTGGGGGGACTCGTGTGCGCATCCCGTCTGAGACTGGACGCGCGCATAACCAATCCGAAGAGCTACTTACTGGAGTTGAATCCGTGCGTTTGTTTTCCAGATCCGCCGAGGGCAAACTGCGTTTGTTTCGCAGCAGTTCCAGCAGCCGGGCCAGCACTGCTCCGGACAAGACCAGGGTTTTGTTTGTTTCACACGAGGCGA
>JAYVKA010000553.1:0-2721 GCA_043768885.1 Planctomycetota bacterium | reverse complement strand
GGCGACCTGCTTCCAATCGCCGACGATCGGGAATGGGCCGACAACGTCGTTGCTACTGGCTTCCTTTCAATCGGCACAAAACTGGTAGGCGAAGAAGACCAGCAAAAATTCGCGGCTGATTTGGTCGACGAGCAAATCGACACTACCACCCGAGCGTTTTTGGCTACGACCGTTGCCTGCGCTCGCTGCCACGATCACAAGTTCGACCCGATCCCGCAATCCGACTATTACGCGATGGCCGGAATTTTTCGGGCAACCGAAACGCATTACGGTTTGCTCAAAGCCCAAGCCCGTCAAGCGACAACGCTGCTCGATTTGTCGGGACTGGGGCTGGAGTCGGGAACGCCGTCGCTGTCAAAAAAAGTATACGCCGAACTGGTCAAAGCCCGCGACGATGCGAAGCAAACCGTCGAGGACGCGATGAAGAAAATCCGCAGCGGTGAAAACGTCTTTCGCGGAACTTTACGCCGAATTCGATCGCAGCGTGATGAAGCCGAAGCAGCCCTACAGTCGTTCAGCACCGCGGGCGAAGCGAGAGTCTTTGCGATGGGAACCCAAGACCGCGATTTCATTTTGCCAACGCGGTTGCTGGTGCGAGGTGAGATCGACAAACCGGCCCAAGAAGTTCCTCGCGGTGTACTGCAAGTTCTGACGGAGCCAAGGAAACACACTTTTTCCAGAAACACAAAAGGAAGCGGACGAGTCGAACTGGCCGAATGGATCGCGTCCGAACAAAATCCACTGACGGCGCGCGTGATGGCCAATCGCGTTTGGAATTGGATGGTGGGTCGTGGGTTGGTGCGAACGGTTGACGATTTTGGCGCATCAGGAACGACACCTTCACATCCTGAACTACTGAACTATCTGGCTGTCCGGTTGGTCGAAAACAACTGGTCAGTCAAACAACTGATTCGCGAGATCGCTCTGTCGCGGACTTGGCAATTGTCGTCCGAGTTTAATTCCAACAATTTTGCGGTCGACCCGGAAAATGAGTTTTTGTGGCGGATGAACTCGCGACGTCTAGAAGCCGAATCCATCCGCGACGCGATGCTGGCGGTGTCGGGAGAACTGGATTTGAAACGACCCGCTGGAACTTATCTGCGCGAGGTCGGTGAAGGCAACGTGGGACAAAATGTCTTCGAACCCGTCGTCCGCGCGATTGATGCGCCCACGCGATCGGTCTACTTACCGCGTGTCCGCGATGTGTTGCCGGAAATGCTGGAGTTGTTCGACGCCCCCGACGCCGGTTTCGTCACGGGCTCACGCGATGCGACATCCAGTCCGCTTCAATCGCTATTTTTGCTGAACAACGAGTTTGTGCAACAGCGGGCGACTGCACTGGCCAATCGTGTCGAGCAAGTTCCGGTTGGCGAACAAGTCGAAGCACTTTATCACATTCTGTACGGTCGATCGGCAACCGAAAATGAGTTGCGACTGAGCCAAGAGTTTTTGATTGACCGAATGTTTGTCAGTCAAAGCAGCCGCCGAGGCGGAACCAATCCGACGACAAACGTACTGGCAGTCTATTGCCAAGCCCTGCTATGTACCACTGAATTCCAAACGATGGACTAATGCCATGAAACATCTATTCTGCAATCAACGAACGACCTTAACCAACCGCCGTGACGCGCTGAAGACACTTTCGGCTGGATTTGGATTCCTGGCCTTCGCAGGACTTGCAGTGGCTCAGGAAACCGAACTGCAGTCGGCACTCGCACCTCGCGCCCCGCATATGTCACCCAAAGCAAAACGCGTAATCTTTTTGTGCATGCGCGGCGGGCCATCGCATGTGGATACATTTGACTACAAACCTCAATTGAAGAAAGATCACGGACGGCCTTCGAACTATGGCACGCCTTGGTCGGCGTCTCCGTTCAAGTTTCAACAACATGGAAACAGTGGTTTATGGATGTCGGAGCTGTTTCCCAATGTCGGTGGGCAGGCGGATGAAATTTGTCTGCTGCGGAGCATGCACTGTGACCAACCCGCTCACGCTCAGGCTTTTCTGCAAATGCACACTGGCAGTTTCCAATTTGTGCGGCCTTCGTTGGGCGCTTGGACGCTGTACGGACTGGGGACTGAGAATCAAAATCTGCCGGGCTTCATTTCGATCAATCCGTCCACGTCCAATGGCGGATCACAAAATTATGGAAATGCGTTTTTGCCGGCGTCGTATCAAGGGACGAAATTCACCGTCGCCGATAGCAGTCAACGCAACCGACGCATCGACCGACTCCGACGTGGTGAGGCAAATCCCTACGGGATCAACAATGCTGTGAACCAACAATTGAATGGCAGTCAGCAGCGACGTCAAATCGAGTTGATCGAATCGCTGAACCGTGAAAAACTGCTGCGAGACGAACACAATCCGCTGGTCGAAGGAGCCATCGAGAATTTCGAATTGGCGTTTCGGATGCAGGACGCCGTGCCCAACGTGATGAACATCGCGAATGAAACTGAAGAGACGTTGGCTCTGTACGGGATCAACGAAGACCCGACGGATGGATTTGGCCGCCAGTGTTTGTTGGCGCGAAAGTTTGCCGAGGCGGGAGTACGCTTTATCGAACTGGGGCATGGCAGCTGGGATCAGCACAGCAACATTCAAACGGCACTGACCGATAATTGCCGCGAGACGGACAAGCCGATCGCCGGATTGCTGGCCGATTTGAAGTCGCGCGGTCTATTGGACGAGACGCTGGTCATCTGGCACGGCGAGTTCGG
>JAYVKA010000552.1:0-10268 GCA_043768885.1 Planctomycetota bacterium | reverse complement strand
CCAAGAATGTCGGCCAGTTTCAGGGCCAACTTGACATCGGAGATGCCCTGATACTGATTGACCAGCCGGCCTTCGCTCCAAATCTGCTGTTGTTCAAAGAGAAACCCGGACTCGTGACAATCGGCAAGCTCTTCCAGCCATTCGTCCGGAATTCCCATTGTCCGACAGGTATCAAGGGACCAGATTTCATCGCCCCGACATTCCTGCAACAACTGCATGGCCAAAGTCTGATTCACAATCGGGCAATCTGAAGGAAAAGAGAATTGGCCAAAATTGTAAATGATGGTTTCGTTTAACCGTCAGCCGCAGGCGTAAGTGTTGCGCTGCGCGTACGCCTGCAGATAAAATCCAGCGAGCTCCCGACCTTACAAAAAAGTCGCGTCGCAGCATTCGCCAAAGGTCTGCATTTCCATCAGGCTTCCGACGATCAGCGGAGTCCGCTGGTGAACGCCTGTCGGATGGACATCGAGCATTCTGATTTTGCCATCGGACGCTGCGCCGCCCGCTGCTTCGGCGATCATCGCGATCGGGTTCGCTTCGTACAGGACGCGCAGTTTTCCAGTCGGATGCGTATTTGTTGGCGGATACAAAAACACACCGCCTTTGAGCAGCGTGCGATGAAAATCGGAAACCATCGAACCGATATACCGCGTGCCGTATCGCCTGCCCAGTTTTCCCGTTCTCAATTTCTCGATAAAAACGTTGTAACAATCCGGAAACGTGTCCCGGTACGCTTCGTTGACCGAGTAATAGATCCCCTGTTCGGGCATGCGAATATTTTCGTGGCTGAGAATGTACGCGCCAATCGATGGATCGAGCGTAAACCCATGAACACCGTTGCCGACTGTGTAGATCAGGATCGTCGATGAACCATAAACAACATAGCCCGCTGCAATTTGCTGGTTGCCGGGCTGCAGCAACCAGTTTTCGGGAATTGACACGTCGCCAGTAACGGGTCTGCGGAGAATCGAAAACGTGGTCCCGACGCTGACGTTGACGTCAATATTGGAGGAACCGTCGAGCGGATCGAAGACGACCGCGTACTTTGCGTTGGAATTGATGTGGGGAGTAACGTGCGGGTGTTCGTTTTCTTCCGATGCGAGAACGCCCACTGACTCACGCGACCCAAGACTGTCCAGCAAAGCGTCGTTGGCATAGACGTCCAGCTTTTGCTGATACTCTCCCTGGATATTTTCCGAGCCGAATTCGCCCAAAATATCAACCAGACCGGCACGACGAACCTGGTTCTGGATCCGTTTGGTGGCCAGCGTAATCGCGGAAAGCAAAAACGAAAACTCACCAGTCGCGCCGGGGAATCGTTGTTGCTGTTGCAAAATATGCTGCTGAACGGTGACGGCAGACTTAAACTGGTTTGTCTTTTTGTTCACGGGCCGTTTTCGTTTCGTTTGGCAAACTCTTTTTCTGGATTCTGTCCCGGACCCGTCGAACAGTCGAGCCCAAAGCCTGGTTGATTGCAACAACAAGTCATTTTTTCACTCAAATTTCTGCCATTTTCCTTCGAGCAATCGCTCGTGGGGCAAAAATCGCTTCTTGTAATTCATGTGTTCGCATTCGGCGACGTAGTATCCGAGATACAGCCAATCCAGCCGCTTTTGCCGGCAAACATCCAGCTGCCGAAGGATCGCATACGTCCCCAAACTGTCGCCACGTATGTCCGGGTCGTAATAAGTATAGACTGCCGACATCGTTTTCAGCCCCTGGTCGCAGATCGCAACGGCAACCAGCCGGGATTCGTGGTACCAGGCGATTTCAAACGTGCCAAAACAGGATCGCACGAATCCCCAGTGATAATCTTCAAGATCGATATCACGTTCGTTGCTGGCCAGGCCCCGCTGTTGTCGGTGGCGGTTGAACAGATTGACCCTTTCCTGGTCGGCGATTAAAGGGCCAATTCTTTCGACATACCGGCTGTCACCCCGCCGCAAAGTCCGCAGCATGCTACGGCTCAACTGAAAGTTTTCAGGCGCAAGCCGAATCGCTTCACAGGCCTGGCAAGACGGGCATTGCGTGCGATAAACAAATTCGCCCGATCGACGGTAGCCCGCGCCCAGATAGACATCGGTCAGAGTCGGCGTCATCTTTCCCAGCACTACCCGCAACGGCATGCGGGCCATCTGGTTGGGCAAGTACGGACACGGCTCGACGTTGTCAATGACGATCAGTTCTTTTTCCGTATGCTGCGTCATTGAAATCGGCCAAACGCCAGACAGATGTTAGGGTTCGAAGCCACCGGGCTGGCGCTGGTCAAACTCGCTGTAATGGTCCGGCGCCTTGTCTTCAAAACGAGTGTACTCGTGCCGCCACACAAGATCGATATCGCCGATCGGTCCATTTCGCTGTTTCGCGATAATAATACTGGCTTTTCCGCGGTTTTCCTCGTCGCTTTCGTCACCGCTTTTGTAATAGTCAGCACGGTGGACAAACATCACAACGTCAGCGTCCTGCTCAATCGCACCGGATTCGCGAAGATGGCTGAGTTTGGGACGATGGTCGCGGGATTCTTCGGCCTGTCGATTCAGCTGTGCCAAGCAGACGACGGGAACTTTCAATTCCTTGGCCAATCCTTTCAATCTTCGGGCAATTTTCGCAACCTGTTCCTGACGCGGATCGGAACTGTTATCCGGCTCGATCAACTGCAAATAGTCGATCACGATCATCGCCAGATCGTCACGAGTCCGTTTTACACGACGGGCTGCGGCAGCAATTTCCGCAATCGTCTGGCTGTGCGAGTCATCGATGAACAAAGGGGCCGTGCTGATCTGTCCGGCCTTTTGAACCAGTTTTCGTTTGTCTTCAGCGCCGAGCGTTCCGGTCCGCAGACGGCTGCCGTTGACGTGTGCCACCGAGCACAATAGCCGCTCCGTCAATTCGATAGCCGCCATCTCGAGGCTGATGAACAGAACTGGCCGGGCCGATTTGAGCACGACATTTTCCGCGATGTTCAATGCAAACGCGGTTTTTCCCATGCTGGGCCGGGCGGCTATGATCACGAGCTCTGAGGCGTGCATTCCACCGGTCAGTTTGTCGAAATCCCGAAAGCCGGTTTCCACTGTCCCATGCAACGACTCGCCACGAGCCCGGGCTTCCAAACGGGTCAAGGCCTCGTGCAGTGCTTCTTCCAGCTGAAGCAGATTTCCCGAATGCCGCTTCTCTCGAATGCCAAACACACTCTCTTCGGCCGCGTCCAACAATGCCTTTGCGTTTTCTCCTGGCTCGTAGGCCCGCTGAACGAGGTCCGAACAAGTCTGAATGACTTGCCGCAGAGTCGACTTTTCCCGAACGATGTTGGCGTAGTATTTGGCGTGAGCGGGAGTCGCGACCGCCGTAAAAATTCTTGCCAGGTTGGCGGCGCCGCCGACCGAGTCCAGTTCGTCAACTGATTTCAGCCGTTCCCGCAACAGCGTAATGTCAATCTTTTCGCCCGCACCGTGCATGGCAAAAATGTGCCGAAAAAGAATCTGGTGGGCCGGTTCGAAAAAATCCTCCGGCTGAAGGTCCGATACCAGATCGTCTGCCAACTCCGGCATCAACAGCACACTGCCCAGCACGCCTACTTCCGATTCCAGGCTAAACGGTTGCTCGCGATCGATCCGGTGAGGCGCATCGACGCGTTCCGGTTTCTTTTTCTTGCGCTGGGTCTCTGAAACTGCCATCTCGCTTCCTCCTTAACGTTGACGGCGCGCGGCTGGATCCGCCTGGGCAATCGGGCGGGCTCCCATTATGCAGACTGGGTCAGCCGACTGGAACTGGATGCCATGATAGTGCCACGCTGTCCGCAAACAACTGGACGCAATTCTCCGCACAAGAATTTTGTTTCTTGCATGCAAGTCCAAACAAAAAGGCCTGACACCACGTGGTATCAGGCCTTTGGATAATCCGTTTACAGTTCGTACTGGTCAGGTTTTCTGCCCGCGATCGGCAATTAACCTAGCCTTTGACGTCGTCGGAAACAGTTGGCACGACCCAGACTTTGAGGTCGGCTTCGATTTCCTGATGCAGGTGGATCTTGATCGTGTACAGACCCAACTCTTTCAGAACGCCTTCCATGCGAATCTGGTCATTGGTGACGTGAATCTCGTTGGCTTTGAGAGCCGCATTGATTTCGACAGCTGTCACGCTGCCGTACAAATGACCTTCGTCGTTCGCGTTGGCTTCGATCGTGATGCTCTGTTGACCGATTTTCTCGGCCAGATCACGCAGGCTCTTGAGTCGCGATTGTTCGATCTCGGCCAATTTCGCCTTGTGCTTGTCCACCATCCGTTTGTGGTGTGTGCTGGCGATCGTTGCCATGCCCTGGGGCAACAAATAGTTGTTGGCAAATCCGGGACGGACTTCGACAACGTCGCCCTGTTTTCCGAGACCGTCCACGGCCTGGATCAACAATAACTCAACGCCACCATTTTCGCCCTTTGGCAGTTTGCGCAGCGGATGAATTCTGTTTCGATTTCGGGCCGCAATTCTTGAAGTTGCCATATCTAACCTGACTCCGTTATTGACTGTTTGATTCCAGTGTTTCAGTTTTTGGGTTGGTTGCCAATTTTGGCGGTTCTAAAAAGGAACATTGTCCGAAGGAGGAACGCCGTCGTCATCGTTGCCTCCAGAGCCGGAGGAGTGGCTGGGTTGGCGTGACTCGGCCATTTTTGGCCCACTGCCGACACCACCACCCGACTTGCCGCCGAGCATTTGCATTCTTTCGCCAACTACCTTAATTTTGTATCGCTTTTGACCATCCTGCTCCCATGAGTCCATTTTCAAGCGGCCCTCGATCAAGATCGATGAGCCCTTGGAAAGGTATTCACTGGCGACTTCTGCAGTCCGGCCCCAAAGCGTCACGTCGAAAAAGTTGACTTCTTCGACCCATTCGTTGTTTCGTTTGACTCGTTCGTTAACCGCCAATCCGATATCTGTCACCGCCGTTTGGCTCGGCGTATATCGCAACTCGACATCGCGAGTCAGATTGCCGACGAGGATTACCCGATTAAAACTGGCCATTGTGGTTTCCCCCAAGCTGGAGAGTGAAGACTAATTTGACCGGGCTCACCGCCGTGTTCACTTCCCTGCAAACCACCTGTTGTTGTTACCTGGTAGATTGGCGTCGGGCGTCGTTTTATTCGTCCGAATCGATTTCAATTTCAACGTCGTCATCCGCCACGACTGCCACCGCTGCCGCGTCGTTCAATGGCATCCGTTCGCCCCTGGCAACCGCCAAAAGCGTTTCCACCAGTCGGGGGTCAATTTTGATCGCCAAATGTCGCAGGATCATGTCCTGCAACTGACAAGCACGATTGAACTTTGGCATGCCAGTGCTTTCCAGCTGAAAATAGGTCAGCCAGTAAACGCCTTTGCGATGTCCCTTGACCGGGAACGCCAGCTTCTGTTCGTTCCACAAACGGCTGACCAGAATTTCTCCGCCAGCGCTTTTGACAATTTTCTCAATCGCCTCAGCCGCTCCGCCTGGATTTCTTGCGTATGCGTTGGCGTTCAACAGGAACATTGTTTCATATACGGTGTCAGACAACTTTTTTACTCCGCCTCGAAAATCGTTTGCTTGTCGTTTTGTTTTGCCGATTCAGACCAGCTAGTGCCGGAATCCGAATTCGTTGGTCTTGTTTATTTTTCCCGGCCGGATTGCTTGTCGTCGTCGCCAGTCGCACCTGAACCATTAAACAGGTTCATGGCCCGCGCGATTCCTGACTCGACCCAGCACAATACGGCTTCACTGGAACGTGATACCGCCTGGTCAAGTGTTGTCCGATCGTCCCCCGAAATTCGGGACAGGACATAATCGGCAGCGTCCCAACCAGCGGGAGCAGATCCAATACCAATGCGCAGACGGGGCACCTCGCTGGAACCCATCTGGTCACAAATGTGCAGTAGGCCTTTTTGACCGCCGGACGAGCCGCTTGGGCGCATCCGGATTGTCCCTACAGGGAGCGCAAGATCATCGCATATTACAAGCAGATCGGAAAGCGGTATGCGGAAAAAATCGGCAAATCGACGCACGCTGTGGCCGCTCAAATTCATATAGGTCAGGGGCCGAATCAGCAAAATCCGCTCGCCCTGCCAAACGGTATCGGCAAAGTCCGCATCGTATTTGGCCTGGGTCCGACCGACACCAAGGCTTTTGGCCAGGTTTTCGATCACCTCAAACCCGATATTGTGCCGCGTACCTTCGTACTTGCGGCCCGGGTTTCCCAATCCAACAACCAGTTTCATCAGCTTTTGTCGTTATGGGATGAAAACCGGCGAGCGGCCCAGTCCAAAATCCATGGGGACTGGAAGTGGCTTTGGCTTCCAGCCAAAGCATGGACTGGGACAAGATGCCCCAGCCAAGTTTGGACCAACCCCAGCATCAGATCCTGTCCGAAAACTAGTCGTCGGACTTGTCTTCTTCGTCGCCTTTGCCCTTGTCGATGACTTCCGGTTCAGCTGTACCTTCTTCGCCCTCGGCTGGTTCTTCATCCCCGACGACCGGCAATTCACAGGTGACAACCGTAATGTCAGCTTCATTTACCAACGACGCACCGGGTGGCAGTTTCAATTCACTCGAACGAATTGAATCATTCAGCCCCAGCCCGCTCACATCGATTTCGATCTTGTCAGGAATCTGGTTGGCTTTGCACAAAATTTCAACTTCATGAACCAGATGAGTAACAATCCCGCCCGCGACGGTCCCCTTGGCGGTTCCCTTGAATGCCAAAGAAATGGTCACTTCAACTTCTTCGTCCGCACTGACTCGGGTCAAATCGACATGCAGACAACTTTGTGCAATGTTATCCCATTGAATTTCGCGAATCAGGGCGTCTTCCTTGACGGCACCATTCAATTTCACGATGTGTCCACCATGGGAAAGAACGGCATCCAGTTCACGCCAATCAACAATCAGATTCACATTTTTTTCACCGTGTCCATACAGAACGGCAGGGACCTTTCCGGTGTCCCGCAAGCGACGCATCCGCATCGTCCCTGTTTCGTCACGCTTTACTACATTCAGGGTATCGGCCACGTCAATTTTCCTGCAGAAATGTCAATTCATTGAAACAAAAAACACGACTCAGGTTGCCTCGGGAGATTCCCAATCAGACAATCCCGGTGTGCGGTGTATTCCGGATTCCGGTTGAAGTTACGATATTGTGCCGAAAAACCGGTTTTCTTCAAGGGCGAGCGGCGAAAGACCTGTTTTGGAACCGGGACGATCGATCCAAACTCGCCAGATGCCTTGAAAGCCGGTTTTTGCTAAAACAGTCGGGCTCGCTCATACTTTCACAAATACCGAGTCGAAATAAGCCCAATAATCACGCAATGGCCACAGAGAAAAAAGGCAGAAGTCAAAAATTCGAGTACGTCGAGCCGATTGGCCTGCGGGTTCTCGTTCGCAAAGACGAGCCGAAGAAAACGACGAAAGGCGGCATCGCGCTGCCCGATGCGGCAGAAATCCCAACGATCACAGGCCGGATTGTGACCATTTCGGCGGCTATCGCCCACGATGAAGACCTTCCCCTGCGACAATACGACAAGGTTCTTTTTCACCCCAAGAACGCCATCCCGGTCGATTTCGAGTCCGATAACCAACTGTTCGTTGTACCGGCTGAAGACATCGTCGCAGTCTTTCGGCCTGAACCACCGAACCACGGCGAAAAATCCGATTGAGCTGCGGCAGCTACTCGCGGCGTTCGCTCTTGTCCCGAAAAATTCCGCTGATCGATTGATGCTGGTGTATTCGCCGGATCGCTTCGCCGAGCAATGGTGCAATACTCAATCGCGTTATCTTGTCCAGCGTTTTTCCTGGCGGCATCGGAACGGAATCAGTTACGACGACGCTGTCGATCGGCGCCTTTGCCAATTTCTCAATTGCACTGCCGGCAAAAACTCCGTGGCTGGCTCCGACATGAATCTCGCGCGCACCCAGCCGATGAAGCAACTCCGCCGCTCCGCAAATCGAGCCACCCGTGCTGATCATATCGTCAAACATCAAGCAGACTTTTCCCTCCACTGGTCCGCCAATGATGTTTTCCTGACGAGTCGATTCGGCACCCTCACGGCGTTTGTCGATGATTGCCAGTTTCCCGCCTAGCCGCTTGGCGTGACCGACCGCGCGCTTGATGCTTCCTTCGTCCGGCGAAACGATTACCAGGTCATCGCTTTTCTGTTTCATCTTTAGAAAGTGATTCGTCAATACGCTGCCAGCGTAAAGGTGATCAACCGGCACATCGAAAAAACCCTGAATCTGGGCCGCGTGCAAGTCCATCGTCAACACACGATCCGCTCCGGCACGGGTGATAAGGTTCGCCACCAGCTTGGCAGTGATCGGAACCCGCCCCTCGTCTTTGCGATCCTGCCGGGCGTAACCGTAATAGGGCATCACGGCAGTGATTCGCTCGGCACTGGCCCGGCGACATGTATCGATCAGAATCAACAACTCCATCAGGTTGTCGTTGACGGGTGGACAAGTCGGCTGGACCAAAAACACATGACGGCCTCGAACGTCATCGATCTTGCAGTGAATCTCGCCGTCCGGAAAAGTCGAAAACTTGCAGCCTGCCAATTCCAGATTCAGAAATTCGCAGATCTTCTGGGCCAATGGCAGATTGGCCCGTCCGCTAAAAATCTTCAATTCAATCATCGCTTGTCCTGGATGTTTCGCAGTTCCGTCTCGACCGCCTGGAGATGTTCGACCGTATTCACGCTGAGTGCTTCGATCGGCTTCAATACCGGCAACGCCCGGACGTCCAGTCCCTGTCGGAGCATGATCGCGGGCAGGTCAGTAATGTAATACTCCTTCTGGCGATTGTCATTGGACAGCAAATCCAGGCCGGCCATCAATCGTGCCGAATCAAAGACATACGTGCTCATGTTGACTTCGCAAATCTTTCGCTGCTCGTTCGTCGCATCCTTTTCCTCGACAATTCCCGTAAATTTCCCGTCGGTGTCCCGAACGATTCGCCCCAGCCCCTGCGGTTCAGAATGAATCAGCGTCCCCAGAACGCAGGCACAATGGTGCGACTGAAATTCACCCAGCAACGCCCGAATACTGTCGGTTTGCAACATCGGCGAATCTCCGGCCACGACAACCACAGGTCCTCTGTACCCGGCTAACGCTTCGCGACACATCATCACCGCGTGGCCAGTCCCCAATTGCTCGGTTTGTTCCGCATATTCAATGCGCGGATCATCGGATAATTCTTCACGAACCAAATCCGAGCGATAACCGACTACGGCCACAATCTTTCCGACACCTGCGGCACGAAGCGAATCGATGACGTATCGAACAAGAGGTTTGCCGTTTGCCTGACAAAGGACTTTTGGCAAATCCGACTTCATGCGGGTTCCTTTCCCCGCGGCCAGTACAATGGCCAAAGCAGCTGGTTCCATTTCGTGCCGTTTTCACACGACCGAAACAGGACGTGCCTTCAAAAGACAAGTTTCACTCTAGACTTGGGTCAGGCCATGAAAAGTGCGAGACATTGTGACCGGAACTCCAACCGCGCAACCGCCACAGACAATACCAAAAACTTCCTGAATGCTGGTCACGCGAAAATCCGCGTTGGGCCTGGCTGATTGTTGGTAAGTCGTTGCGGGCCCGAGCAAACTGTCTTTGGAAACACACGCATTGGGTGTTTCGACGTGGACAGTCTTCAAACCCAAACATCGGGCAACATCCAGTCGCTCAATCGATGTTGTTACATAAGCTGTCGCGCCAGCAGCCACGTTCAAATCCCGGATCACGTGTTCGAACGCCAGGGGATCGGGTAATTGGCGACCAGCACTTCTACTGGTCAGACATACGTCAAAGGGAATTCGAATTCCAAGCTCAGCCAATCGCACCTGAAAATCCTGGCTGGTGTGGACCGAATTGCAAATCACACCGAGCTTTGTACCGTTTCGCTTGAGACTGTTCAGGCAAGACAGGATCCCTGGCAGCGGTCGCGAGTTGCGAATCACTTCGCGTTGACGGGTGCGGGCCGAGATTACCAGTTCTAAAACCTGGCATTCGTTCAAAGACTGACCGCGCAGAAAATCTTCCATCGCAGTCCAGTATTCCTGTCTCCCGGAATACACGTTTGGCAACCAATCGCGTTGCCAGTTACTCAAAAAAGACTGATAACCAACCGTCGCACCGAGAGAACAAGCTTGTTGATGGACCCAGCGATGCCAGGCGGTCCCATCAAAAAAGATGTTCTCTACATCAAACAACATCGAGGAAATTGACATCAACACCGCTCACTCTTTGCCCTGTCCCGAATCAC
>JAYVKA010000551.1:0-18849 GCA_043768885.1 Planctomycetota bacterium | reverse complement strand
CAACAGGTGCGTCAACCGACAAGTTTCGCTTGGTGGTCCAGGCGTCGTAAACAGCTTGGGCTTCGACGTATGGCAATAGGTAAACCAGGTGACCAACATACGAATGCATGGTGAAATCCCAGACACCGCTTGCCGGCGCTGCAACGTGACCGTTGTATCCCGGTGGGAATTTCTTGTAGGCTGACTCGTAGTTGTGAGCAGCCAAAGCAAGTTGTTTGACGTTGTTCAAACATTGCGTGCGGCGGGCTGCCTCACGAATCTGCTGAACGGCCGGCAACAACAAGCCGACCAAAATGCCAATGATGGCGATTACGACGAGCAGCTCGACAAGGGTAAAACCCTTCTTGCTGCGCTGGGAATGAGAACCATTCAACATATTTCTGTCTCCAAAAAGAGAAAAAATGCGTTGATTCCTACCCGTTCGGATGCTTCACGCCGCCAAAAGACCCCCAAATGCCGTGCAAAAAATGGATATAGCACAAGTTCTGATAGCCACAATGGACTTCGAAACGGCAAATGTGCGAGCGATTTACGAAACAAATGAGTAAAAAATCAATCACAAACCGTCCGGGGGAACGGTTCCACCGGAATCTGACAGCCCCTGCAAAAAATGGAATATTACGCGGGTACTGCCTTTTCATAATACGTCATCGTCACTCGGCAGACAATGGTCTAACGGAAAACAAATTTCCATTCCGTTTTAAACAAATCAGTTTAAAGCGCTTGTTTCGTGCTGTATTGATAGACAAGCGAAAATGGCTACGGCGTTTTAGCTGCCATAACGACGAAACGGTTGTTTAGGTTGAAACGGCCAATTTCCATTCACGGGCGTTTTCCGAGACTCGACTTACTTCCCGATACAACGTGTCCCGTTCCGTTGGATTCCGCCCAGCCTCGGTGATTAATCGTCGAATGTGATCGACCGTGAGCAGTTCCGGAGTCGTCGCTCCTGCGTCGTGATAAATCAGCTCGTGCCGGACCGTGCCGTCGATGTCATCGGCACCATACGAAAGTGCCGCCTGCGCCGTGCCAATCCCCAACATGATCCAGTACGCCTTGATGTGCTGGATGTTGTCCAGCATCAACCGGCTGATCGCCATCGTCCGCAAATCCATTGCCGCAGCAGGTTTCCTGATGTGGCTCAGGCCGGTATTCTCCGGATGAAACGCCAGCGGGATAAAAGTCTGAAAACCGCCCGTCTCGTCCTGCAACTGCCGAAGCCGAATCAGGTGATCAATTCGATGAAGCGGTTTCTCCACATGTCCGTACAGCATCGTGCAGTTGCTGCGCAGCCCCAATCGATGCGCCGTTCGGTGAATGTGGATCCAGTTCGAACCGTCCGCCTTGTGCTCGCAAATTTGATCGCGAACTTCCGGATGAAAAATCTCGGCACCGCCACCAGGCAAGCTTCCCAGGCCGGCGTCAATCAACTGTTGCAGAATCCACTCCGTCGGCTGCTTCGTCAAAAACTCAAACCAGTTCAGCTCGACCGCCGTCCAGCCTTTCAAATGTAAATCCGGAAACCGGTCGTGCAGGATTTTGATCAGATTCAAATACCACTCGAACTTTTTCTGGTGATGCAAACCACCGACGATGTGCAGTTCGGTGCAGCCGTTGTCGACCGCTTCCTGCCCCCGGGCCAGAATCTGTTCGTCGGACATCAGGTAACTTTTTTCACTGCGCAGGTCTGACCGAAAGGCACAAAACACACAGCGGTAGACGCAAACATTCGTCGCGTTCAAATGCGTGTTGATGTTGTACCAGCCGACATTGCCGTTCTTCTGCTCACGAACCAGGTTGGCCAGTTGCCCAAGATCATTGAGCGGAATGTCCGGTTCGTACATCCGGATCCCGTCCTCCAGCGTCAAGCGCTCGCCCGATTCGACTTTGTCGCGAATCGTTTTCAGTTCAGGTGCTACAGTCGTCAACATGATGGGTAAATTCGGTTGAAGTGAATTGAAATAAATCCTGAAACCGGAACGGATCTTACATGATCAGGTCCACTGTCCCTGCCAGCAACAGGCCGAGACTAATCACCGCATTTGCGTTAAAGAACGCGGCATTCACGCGGCTGAGATCGTTGGGGCTGACCAGCAGGTGTTCCCAAACCAGCAATCCGGAAATCGCCAGCAAGCCCACGAACCAAATTGCTCCCAGCCCCAACTGCGGTCCGCCAATCCAGTGTGAAAAAGGGACTGCGGCGAACAGGACGATGGTCATCAGATGAAAAGCTGCTGCCGTTCCAAGTGCTTTCGCGACTCCAAGCCATGCCGGAATACTTCTCAGCCCTGACCGCCGGTCAAACTCTGCATCCTGACAGGCATAAATAATATCGAAGCCCGAGACCCAACACATCACCGCCATTCCCAGCAACACCGCAGGAAAAATATCGTACGGGTCGCGCATGACTTCCGGCCCGCGAACAGCCAGCCAAACACAAACCGGAGCCAACCCCAGCGCGAATCCCAACCAGACGTGAGCCAACGCCGTAAACCGTTTTGCGTAACTGTATCCGAGCAACACAGCCAACACCGGTAGCGCCACCGCAGCCGGCAACCAGTTGGGCCAAAACAAAAGTGTCCCGCCGAGAAACAAAACGATTGAAAGGAGCGTAAATCCCGCCACCATCGACACGCTCAAGATTCCCGCCGGCAAATGACGTTTCGCAGTGCGCGGATTTTCAGCATCGATCCGTCGATCCACCAGTCGATTGAACGCCATCGCCGCACTGCGCGCTCCAACCATCGCAACCAATATCCCGACAATCCACCACCAGCGAAACTCAATCGCCCCGGTCGCCGGAGCCACAAAAGCCATCACGGTCGCCAGCAAGGCAAACGGCAACGCGAAAACGGTATGGCTGAACCGGATCATCTCCAGCAACTGGCGAACAAGCTGAAGGGGCTTCAACCGTTGGCCGTTCTCGCGCTGAATCGACATGTCAGTTTTCAAATGAACCATTCCTTCGTGGCATAGTGCTTCCAGCCTGTGATTTCGAGCCTGTGATCTCCAGGGTATTCACAGGCTGGAAGCACTATGCCACGTCAATTCCCACCCCAGCGATCAATCAAATCGTTTGCCACTTCCAACTGATCCAAAACGCGCGCCACGACAAAATCAACCAGCTGCGCAACTGATTCCACGCCATGATAAAAACCTGGTGAAGCCGGCAATACCACTGCTCCTGCCAATGTCACAGCACGCATGTTTTCAATCTGGATCAGCGACAACGGCGTCTCGCGCGTGACCAGGACCAGTTTGCGCCGTTCCTTCAAATGCACATCCGCCGCGCGATGAATCAGGTTGCTACTGCCTGCATTGGCGATGCCGCTCAATGTTCCACCGCTGCAGGGACAAACAACCATCCCCCGCGTCCGGAACGAACCGCTGGCGATCGGCGTGAACCAGTCCTTGTAGTAATGGTAGTGAACATTGCCCGCCAATTTTTCGGCGTTCGGAATCAGCGCTGCGAGCTCAAATTTTTCAAGTTCAATTTTCAGCCGGCACTCGTGCCAAAAAACCTGCCGCGCCGAATCGCTGATCGTCAAATGGACTTCTTCTCCCGCCCGCAACAAGCACTCCAGCAACCTCTGGCCGTAGACAACGCCGCTCGCTCCGGTGATCGCAAGTACAAGGGGAAGTTTCATTTCGCCCCCAAATAAAGAGTTGCGATGCCGAACGTCAAGGGAATAAAGCGGGTCTCGCGCAAACCGGCTGCCGTCATTTTTTTCGTCAACGATTCGTAAGCCGGAAATTCCCCGACACTTTGCGGCAGATATTCATAAGCTGCACTGTTGTTCCGGGCCAGAAACTGACCGATGCGCGGGAGCACATTCCTGAAATACCAGCCGTACATCGCCTTGATCGGCTGGCGTCGCGGCGTCGAGAATTCCAGAATCGCCACCGTCCCACCTGGAGCACAGACTCTTGCCATTTCCCGAATCCCGCGATCGGTATCCGCAACATTGCGCAAACCGAACGCCGCCGAAACGATCTGGAACCGGTTGTCATCGAAGGGCAACTCTTGCGTGTCGGCCTGCTGAAACTCAATGCGACTATTTGGGCGTTTGGCTTTTTTCTGCTTGCCGACATCCAGCATCTCCTGGCAAAAATCGGCGGCGATCACCTGCACGCGATAATCGCTGGCCCGTTCCCAGGCAAAAGCCAGATCGCCAGTTCCGCTGCAGCAATCCAGAATCGGAAGATCACCGATGGGTTTCACGATCCGAACGGTCCGCCACCGCCAGTACCGATCGACATTCATCGACAACAGGTGATTCATGCGGTCGTAGCCCGGCGCTATCTCGCCGAACATCCGCCGCACCTTTTCACCCGATTTGTCGACAGTAGTTGTCATAAGTACCGTGAAGTAGCATGGGCCCCGACCCTTGCGAGTTTTATTCGTTGAATTTTGCACGGGACGGGGTCCCATGCTACTTTGCCGCGCAACCCATCTATTACTCTGGAGCCGTAACCGCACAGAATAGCGGCTCGATTCACTGCCGATGACGCGTCTGTGCCGCTTCGTCGCACTTTTCCCGCTGCAATCCCCAATTGTTTCCATGAACCGCCAGTTTTGCGTCGCCTTTTTGCCAGCCCTCGCCGATCCCGACTCCATTTCGGAAAGCGATATCGTTGTTACAGACGTTTTGCGGGCAACCACCTCGATTATCGCAACCCTTGCCAATGGTGCCACGCAAGTCATCCCGACTCCCGAAATCCGTTCTGGAATCGATTTGAAAAAACGGCTGGGCCCTAATTCCATTCTCGGCGGCGAGAGAAAGGGCGTCATCATTCCCGGCTATGACCAGGGAAACTCGCCGCGCGAGTACACCTGTGAGCTTGTCTTTGGCCGCACCGTCATTTTGTGTACTTCCAACGGAACCGTCGCCATGGAAAGTTGCCGGGGAGCTCGCCGCGTCTTGATCGGAGCATTCGTGAATCTGAGTGCCGTCGCCGAGGCGTTGAAAACCAGTGAGCGAGTCACGGTCGTCTGTGCCGGTACCGACCGAAAGCTGACGTCCGAGGACATTCTGTTTGCCGGAGCACTTGCCGAGCGAATGGGCCACAAATTGACTGACGCGAAGCTGGATGATTCAGCCCGCATCGCGCTGGCCTGGTGGATGTCGGCCAGTCGGCAATTCGAATCCGGGCAATCACTGACTGGGTTGCTCGGCCAATCCGCCGGCGGTCGCAACCTGTTGAAACTCAAGTACGACGCCGACGTCGAATTCTGCGCCCGGATCGATTCGATCCCCGTCGTCCCGCAATTGCATTTGGACGAGTGGTCGATACGAATCTGAACAAGGCGTGGCACAGGCCAGCCTGTGGAAACTCAAATCACAGGCTGGAAGCCTATGCCACGTCCAGCCGCAACGTCCGTTGAATTTGTTCGCGCCACGGCGCGGCAACGTTGGCCTGGTCGGCGAATTCGGGCCAGCGCGAAACGGCGGCGCGAACTTCGTTGAAGATGCTTTCAACGCGACCGCGTTTCAGCGAAGCGGCATTGGCGCAGGCCCGAAAATCTTCCAGCGAAAATCCGTCACGCTTGCCGTTGACTGTCATCTGGTGCGTCGATGTCCACGTGCCTGCCGGATTGAAGCTGTACGTCATATCAAAAGCCGGTGCGAGTGACCACGTTCCGGACTTTGCCATCAGAAAAGCGATATTCTTCACGTGGTCGTCCTGGTTGCGTGCGATCACATTAAAAGCCATCCGGCGAAACTGCTCTTCGATCGCCGCCATCGGCAATCCAAGCTGTCGAATCATCATCATCGCCTGTTCATAACTGTGTGCGCCGGGCTGGTTGAAATCCAGATGAGCCAGCGCGCCGAGCGATTGCATGTGCAGTTTTTCGTTGCCACCGGGCCGATCGAAACGCCTGGTCATGAAATGCCGCCGGCCGTTTTCCTCGAGCAAGCGGCATTCGCTCATCGTGATTCCGGCCGCAACTGCCATCAGGTAGTATGCGTACTCGATCACGCCGAACCCTTTGGGGTCGTCCAGTTCGCGATCGCGGTTGCCGGTGACTCCATCGAACTTGATCAACCAGTATTCAAAACCGTCCCCGGCCTGGATTTGTCCCGAGACGACTTTGTTCGTTGTGCGATTCCAGGCCAGGACCGCTTTGGCCCGCGCGCCACCAGCCGATGTGCCGACTCGCAAGATGTCGCGCAGGGCGATTTCTTTTTCCTCGTCCGCCAGGCTTCCTTGCAGATCAGTCCGTTCGCTGAGCACTGCCGAAGCCAGTGCGACCAGCGCATCAATCGAAACCGATGCGGATTTTTGCAGACTCGGCCCGACGCTGGGAACAAACTCGAGCGCGCCCATCCCGCGCCCGCCCGTATAACACAATCGCTCGACGGCGTTGAAAGTGCTCGGACTGCGTCCCTGCGTTGCCAGCCACGCGTCGATCAGCGCATTGCCAAACTTGTCAGGCAGCGAATCGGCCAGCAGCCCTGGCAGGCCGTGAAATGTTTCGCGTGAAAGCTGCGGGAAATGCCAAACACGATTTCCCAACGGCATTGTGATCGGCGAGACTTCGATTCCGCTCGCGGCAAACTCCGGAGTGTATTGAAACGCAGCGACGTCACAGTCGTCGATGAGGGACACCGCACCGATCGTCCGCCCCCACAGTTTGACTTCGGCCAGCGTTGTCACGAATCATCTCCCCATTTCCATTTTTGTGGCGCGTTGTCGTTTGGCGATTTTTTCGGACGAGATTTTTGCGGTTCGGCGCTCTTGGATTCAACTCGTTTCCTTGAAGGCCGTGCAAGATTTTTGGCCGAACTTTTTTTCGACGCCCGCTGCCGCTTGTTGCCCTGTAACTTCAAAAGCTCGACGGGACTGATGGTCGGTGCGGGAATCAGCGAATCGAATCCAGCCAACAATCCCAAGGCGCGGCAAATCCGGATCAAGCTCGACAGCTGCACCGACTCTCCAGCTTCGAATCGTTCGACCGTCCGTTTGGAAACGCCAGCCTGGTCTGCCAATTCGGCCTGAGTCCAGTTCCGCTCCAGGCGCATCGCCCCCATTCGCTGGCCAAGTTCCAGCAGTACCGCTCGATCAGTCGCAAGTTCGGATAGATTCATTATTCGTCAATTATGGCGATTAAAACAAAAAAAGTCAATTTAATTCGTCATTATTTGCGATATAAATCACGACAATTTCTCGCCGTGTGGAAGAAAATCACCGCATTCAAAATGAAAAATGATGACGAATTCCTTCAATTACACACGACTTGAGAAATCGCCGGGATGAGAAAACAGAGGAACAGTGTGGGTATGCCGAATTCAGATTTCTTTCTGGTTATCCTGTTTATCCCAGTCTTTGCCACTTGACACGATGCAAATACAGACTGAAATTGAGGGGGTTCGTTCGGACGCTGTACGGTTGGCTACGACTGTGAATAAACACAAAGCATCTCTGCCAGCACTAAAACGATCTTTAAAAATTGGTTTCGTCTTGTTTTGCCTGCTTGGAGATTTGCAACATGGTTTCGAAAACAATGGGTTTTCGCTTTCGCATCGTTTTGACCTTGGCAACATTGTCGTGTTTTGTTTCCGCCGCGCAGGCGCAAAGCGATTCATGGAATGTTGACCTGGCAGGCAACTGGTCCACAACAGGAAACTGGCTGGGCGGTACTCCGCCAGGAACAGGCGGTGTTGCGACCTTCGGCGATTCGTTTGGACTATCTGCCGGCAGAACTGTCACGCTGGATGTTAACCCAACACTTTCGGGAATTACATTCAATACGCCATTCCTAATGGCACTTGCGGGCGGAACAGGATTGACCATTAACACCGGCACCGATTTTACACTTAACGGTGCGGACTATAATGGCAGCACGCCAACCTTGTTTGGAAATGGATCGGGCATCAGTGGAGTAATCGCGGGAACCGCCAACTCGTTTATCAAGACGGGAACTGGAACTGTTAATCTGACCGGCACCAATACTTTTACGGCTCCCATTTTCCTCAATCAGGGCGAAATTCGAATTGGACTCGGCGACGCAACGCTTGGAAATGCGGCGAATACGGTCACGATGAACGGTGGAGCCTTGCGAGTATCGACTACCGTGCTGACGACTACACGCGATTTTACGATTGGCGCTAGCGGTGGCACGTTGCGAGCCTTTGTTGCCACCAATTTCAACGGCAATTTTATGGGCTCGGGAACGTTTACCCGCCAAGTTACCGGTGTGCTGACTTTCAATGGGAACTCGAGTTCTTTTTCCGGTGCCGTCGTTAATGAAACCGGGACGATTGCACTTGCCGGTGCCTCCTCGTCGTTCGCGGGAACAGCGGGTTTTGACTTGTCCGGAACGTTGTTTCTCAACAGTGCGACCACCAACAACAATGACCGGATTGCCGACGGTCGGACAATCACCAGCCGTGGTTCGCAGATTCAATTGAGCGGCAATGCCATAGGAACAACTGAGACCATTGGAACGATGGATTTGGCTCAGGGCATTTCGATTGTTACCGTTGTTCCGAACGCCGCCGCAGCTACTACGTTGACTTTGACCAATTTGACACGCAACAACCGTTCAACCGTTTTTTTCCGCGGAACAGGTCTTGGAAGTGCACCTGCTGCCAACGTTGGCAACGTTGTGGTGACCAACTCGCCCGGTACTTTGATCGGTGGAGCAGGTGACCCAAACACAAGCACCAAAGCATCCATTCTGCCCTACGCACATGGATTGGTTGGCACCGGTACCCAAGGTGGATCATTGGTAACTTGGGACAGCGTCACGCAACGCATTGTTCCTCTGAACCTCGCAACCGGTTACACCACAACATTGGCTGGCTCTGCATTCGACGACAACGTCAACATCTCGGCAAATGATACTGTTGCGGGTGGCGGCCAAACGATCAACGCCCTTCGCGTGGCACCTGCAGCTGCGATTACGATTTCGGGTGGAGCGGGTGATGCCCTGACCCTGAACAGCGGTGTCATCCTGAACACATCGACGACAGGCACAGTGCTAACCACTATTGCCGCTCCTGTGACTTTCGCTGCAGGCGTGGAAGGCATTCTGCATGCCAACGGCGGGGCAGTTGATTCAGTCGCAGGTACATTCGGTGGTCTTCAAATCGATGGCGTTATTGCCGGAAGCAACGGCTTGACCAAAGGGGGAGTTGGAGTCTTGGCTCTTTCCGGGCTCAATACCTACACGGGGACCACGACTCTTGGCAGCGGCTCGACCTTGATGCGAGGCAACGCTACGAATACAGGTGCGGCCAGCATTTTCGGAACCTCAACGTCAACTGTAGTTATGACTTCAAATGCAGTTGCCAGCAATTTCCTGTTGGCCAGCGGCGGTTCAAGAAACATGGACCGAAACCTGCAAGTGATTACCGGTGCCAGCGGCTTGGTTCAATTGGGCGCGGTTCTCGGGACGGATTCACTGACAGTGAACGGGACGATTAACATTGTCAATCCAAATAACGCTTTGACAACAACGTTCCTCCAGATCGCCGGAACAGCAGCGACTTCCGGTTCGGTGACATTAAATGGCAACATTTCTGGAGGGGGCGGCATTCTCACCAGCGCCAATGCTTCCAGCATCACGATCAACGGTAACAATTCCTATTCCGGAGGAACAAACCTCAGTGGCACTACTCCGCTGAATATTGGCCACGACAATGCTTTCGGTACCGGCATTGTCTATACCTCTGCCATCGCCACACTGAACGCGTCCGGAGGTGCACGCACTCTAGGAAATGCATTTGGTCTTCAATCCGACATCATTTTCGGAGGCACCAATGCCCTGACGCTCTCGGGAGCGGTAGACCTCCGCGCGGGGCCTCGAACGCTGACAGTAAACACGACCGGTGCCAACGTTACGCTTGGTGGAGTGGTTGGACGTGGGTCCCTGATCAAAGCCGGTGCAGGAACGCTTGTTATGAGCAATACCGGCAATAATTACACTGGTTCGACGGTCGTTCGTAACGGAACGCTGGTCATCGGCGGTAACGCCCTTTACGGTTCCGGTGTTTTGGGCACCAATCCAAACACAACTCTGGGCACGGCGGGTACGGTTGCGTTGGGCGATGCAACGACTGCTGCCGCTGATAATGTCTCGTTATTAACCAATGGCGCATTTACCGTTGCCCGTTCGATCCAGGTCAACGCACAAAACTCAACAGGTACAACTACGATTGGCGGAACCAACACCAGCGGCTCAGCGATCTACTCCGGACAAATTAACCTGAGTCGGGCGACCACCAACTTTACGGCCGCAGCCGGCGGTAGAGTTGATTACACCGGCCAGATTACACAAACCATTGCCGCCGCAGTCAACTTCGTCGGTGGTGGTACCCAGAATCTGTCGGCTGCCAACACTTATGCTGGAACCACAACAGTTGTTGGCGGCATACTTCTTGCCAACAACACTTTGGGCAGTGCAACTGGCACCGGAAATGTTGTTGTCAATCCCGGTACGACTTTGGGTGGTGCCGGTTTCATCGTTCCTGGCGCGGGCAATACGGTTACGATCAACGGTACAGTTGCCCCAGGAAACAGTGCCGGTACGCTGACTATTGGCAGTGTCGGAACGCCTACAACAGCAACGCTTGCCGGAACTTACGCCTTCGAATTGGCTTTGGCAGGCACGGGTGGTGCGGTCCTTAACTCGGGAACCAGTTCACCGTCTTTGCCCCACCTTTCACATGATGTTCTCAACGTGTTTGGAACCCTGAACCTGACTGGATCAACGATCAACCTGGTCGCATCGGCTGGCACAGGATTCAACTCGGCCGTGGACTACAGCTGGCTGGTTGGAACAACCAACGGTGGAACATTGAACGGATTGTCCGCAATCGGTTCGGTTGGCGGCGGAGATTTCACGGGATTGTCTGCCAGCAGCTTTTCGGTAGGAAACGTCGGTGGAAATTTTTACCTGAACTATACATCCGCCATTCCCGAACCAGGAACGCTCGGACTGTTGGCACTGGGCATGTTGATGTTCACCGCCCGCCGCAGAATGAAGTAGTTTGTCCGGGCTGACGAATCCGTCGGCCTGCATTGCAAATATTGTTACAGCCTCACCCGGATTTCCAGGTGAGGCTTTTTGCTGGCATCCAAAGAAGATCGATTTTTGTCGCAACGTAGGCGATTCCCCAGGACGGTAGACCAACTGTCACTTCTCCCGATAAACTGCCATACCCGCCAGAACGCTTCGGACTGGTTTTGGGATTTCCCTGATTATAAGTGGCTGCGTTGATGAATATGGAATCGATCGTATCCCTCTGCAAACGCCGTGGGTTCCTGTTTCAGTCGAGCGAGATATACGGTGGTCTGAACGGATTCTGGGACTATGGACCGCTGGGTGTGGAATTGAAGCGAAATGTCAAGGAAGCCTGGTGGCAGGAAATGGTCGTTCGCCACGACGATATGAACCAGCTGGCCGGTGCCCCGTCGCCGTTCAGCATGACCGGGATCGATTCGACGATCATCATGCACCCGCAAGTCTGGAAATGCTCGGGGCATTACGATCTGTTTCATGACTATATGACCGACTGTCGCGAGTCGAAAAAGCGGTATCGGCTGGATCAGGTCGTCGGACGCTGGGGGGCTGCGAAAGGCAAACGGATTTTTGTTACGGCCCAGGCGGGGGACGAGGCCCAGTCGCAGATGGAACGCCAGGCGATGAAGTTTTTTAACCTGCGAGCCAAAAACATCGAAGAGCTGATTTGGGAGAGCGAGCCGGTCAGCCTGTCGACGATGGAGTCGTTCGAAGAAGTTCTCGCGCCGGATGCGAAAACACCAGCCACGCTGACCGAGCCGCGCGAGTTCAATTTGATGTTCAAAACGACGGTCGGCGCCCTGGGTGGTGAAGACGACTCGGCATTCCTTCGGCCGGAAACGGCTCAGGGAATTTTCATGAATTTTAAGAACGTGATCGACAGCACGCGGTATCGTTTGCCGCTGGGGATCGCACAGATTGGCAAAAGTTTCCGGAACGAAATCACCCCCCGCAATTTCACTTTTCGTTCGCGCGAGTTCGAGCAAATGGAATGCGAATTCTTTTGCCATCCGAACGAATCAGCCGAGTGGTATCGCTACTGGCGCGACCGCCGATTGAAGTGGTATCGCGATTTGGGAATTTCAGGTGACAAGTTGCGTTTGCGCGAACATCACGCCGAAGAACTCTCGCACTATTCAACGGGAACGGCCGACATTGAGTACGCATTTCCGTTTTTGGCCGAAGGGGAGTTTGGTGAACTGGAAGGTGTGGCTCATCGCGGCGATTTCGATTTGCGCAGCCACATGGAAGGCAAACTGGACGAAAAATCCCGCCCGCTTGTAGTTCAACAAGGACCAGACGGGAAACCGAAATGGCGTGGAAGCGGCAAAGACCTCTCGTACCGCGACGATCTTACCAACGAAAAATACATCCCACATGTGATTGAGCCATCGGCGGGTGCCGACCGGGCAACGTTGGCCTTTATTTGCGAAGCTTTTAGCGAAGACCAGGCACCGGATGAAGACGGCAAGATGCAGACGCGTTCGGTTCTGAAGTTTCATCCACGCCTGGCACCGGTCAAAGCCGCGGTGTTTCCGCTGGTCAAGAAGGATGGCATGCCCGAGATGGCCCGCGACATTTACTTGGCACTCAAGAAAGAATTCAACGTCTTTTACGACGAGAAAGCCGCAGTCGGTCGCCGTTATCGCCGCCAGGACGAAATCGGCACGCCATACTGCATCACCGTTGACGGACAATCACTGACCGATGGCACGGTAACAATCCGCGACAGGGACACGCTGGAACAGGTCCGCATCAAGGCCGACGATTGCCTGGAAACCGTTCGCAATAAAGTGAATGGCGGATACGAGTCCGCAAACCATTCGTAACCCGAAGCGTTCAATACAAGCCCGAAGCGCATGCGGGTGAATTTCTGTTTATTCTGAAAACATCCACTCGCTTGCGCTTCGGGCTTGTATTCGTGCAACGTCAAAAAGCGTAAGCGGGGCGGTTCGGGCGTACCTCGCTAACGCGTCGGGTTATGAAAAAAATCATGGCCCCGACTGGTTTTGAAGTCGTTCAGCCTTCAATTTGCTGCGGCGACTGAACAGCCAGCCGAGACCGGCGCACGACGCGCCAATTACGGCAAGCGGCCACCACTGGAACGCCCGGCGGCGCAAGCCATAAAACGGCCCGAGCGACAAGGAGACGTTTTGGCAGGTGTCCTGATTGGTGTGACGTCCGCGAATCTCCCGGCGATGAAGCAGCAAGTTGGGTTGGACGATTCCCCTGGTCAATTCTGTATTACAAAACTTGCCGGCCTGAACTTTGGAACGGACCATTCCAGTCGCGTTATCCACTACATCGTCGTTTACGTACACGTCGACTGTACCATCAAACGATTCGTGTTGCAGATACAGGGTGTGGTCAAATTCTTCGATCTCGTGGACTTCGCCGTCGTGAATATGGACGGTTGGGAAAAATATCTGATCGTTCAGGCGTGACGGAAATTCGAATGCCATCGGGTGGGGTTTGCCGTCCAGGTTCTTGAGTTGAAAGACCGCGAAGCCGTAGTCCGATTACTCTGGAATTTTGTCCCATGTTTCTTTCGGAATCAGGAACTGCGGGTCGAGTCGCGAAAAATCGGCCATGGTCGGAACAAAGGAAGCGATGTAGTCACCGACTTGTTGGACTGAGAGTGCTCCCAAAGAGGTGGCGACCGATTTGTCCACCCCACATCCAATTCCATGCGGAGGCGGAATAAACGGAAAGCACTTGTCCAAATCCCTGAAGAAGGCGTCGTAGCCTCGTCCAATTCCCGAAAATCGTACTGCGAACAAATGCTATACCGACCGCGATTTTTCCTGCATCAACCTGGAGCGGCGATTGAACAGCCAACCCATTCCAGCCAGCCCCATTACTGCCGGGAGAATGGGCCAGTATCGAAGGGCGGAAGGCGGCTGGATTGGCAGGCCCGCCATGGTTGCCGAAACGGGCTGGACAATGTCCTGGTTCTTCAGGTTTCCCCGCAGTTCGAATCGGTGCACCAGCAATTCCGGTTCGACGATCCCTTCGGTCAATTGCGTCTGGCAAATCTTGTTGGCGGGAAATCGGGACCTTACCAGGCCCGTCGCGCGGTCTTTGACGTCCCGGTTTTTGTATTCGCCGACGATCTCGTCGAATCCGGGATACTGCAAATAAAGCATGTGGTCAAATTCCTCGATGTCGTGGACCTGGCCATCGTGGATGTGGACGGTTGGAAAGAATATCCGGTCCGGCCACCGTGTTTCAAACTCGAAAGCCATCGGATGCGGCTTTCCCCCCAGTTCTTTCAACTGGAAAACAGCAAAGCCATAATCGGCGTACTCCGGAATCTTGTCCCACGAATCTTTTGGAATCACAAACTGCGGATCGAGCCGGGAAAAATCGTTCATCGTGGGGACAAAGGATGCAACAAAATCACCGACCTGATGAACTTCCAGGTGAGCATCCACGGTTGGTGCTGATGTGACTCCCCAACTGCGAGAGTTCCCCGGAGGTGGGCTCATTTCGGGAAAGCCCTTGTCCAGGTCCTTGAACAGGTCATCGTATTTTTCCAGCGAAATGAACCGGACGGCGTCGTCGTTTCGATTTGGAATTACCGGCAACGGCAAGATCATCGCATTGGGCTTTTCGGTTTCAAACTGCATTTGGTAAGCAAGAAACTGGGTTCCGTTTTCGGAAAGCCGGGCAAACAAATTCGTGTCAGTTACGGAAACTACTGGCTGGGAAAAGCAGCACATGGAAAACCACCTCTGGACAGAAAGCATCTCAAACACCTTGACGTCGTGGTCTGGGACGCTGCGTCCTCCATCAAAGTTCCCGATTGGATGCAGGGCAGAAAGTGCAAACGACAGTTGGACCAGTTTGAATTGGCGTTCTTGCCCCATTTTGGTGGGCCAACCCAAACCAGAGTGCAACAAAAAACCCCGCGTTTATCAACGCGGGGTGGTGATGTTTTCAATTTCTTGAACAGGCCGGTGCAATTTTACCGCTCGATTTTAGGGTGGTGGATCTTGCCAAAGATCCTGCACCCCAGGGATCTTTCGCAAGATCCACTAAGCTCAACCCTAATTCCTGGCTGTCCCAGAGCGCCAGGTCTATGAATTCCGAACGCGTGAGCCGGCGATCAATCCAAACAGGCCCAAGACCAAAATGCCAGCCGTTGCTGGTTCGGGCACTGCCGAGATTCCGATGAGTTCAAATGCAAAAACCCGAGGGAGAGCTCCGTTCGGCGGAATGCCAAAAGGATTTCCAGCAGATGACCCAATGGTGATGTCATTCTGATTGTTGTTGATAAGCCATTGACCAGTCGCTCCACCCGTCATCGTGACTCTCAACTGACCATCCCGGTCAATCGTGAAATTTGTTGGGCTCGTAATCGTGTAGATAAAGTTGCCAGGGTTCGCAAAGACAATATTAAAGGTGTTAACCACAGTCGTTCCATTAGACGCCAAGAAATCAAATGTTGCCGGACCGTTGGCTACGGCCGAACCACCGACCCATCGCAACGAGGTTAGGATCAAGGTGCTCTGGGCATTGCCACCGGGAAGGGCACTCAAATCGGCAATGTAGTCTTCAACGCCGATCACACCCGTCGCTCTGCACCAAAGGCAACATATCCAGCCGGTGCATTCACGGAACTAAAGACAACGTCCGCCCTTGCTTGCGAAGCAAACGCCATCGACACCGCAGCGACAAAAAGTAGAGCCAGTTTTCTCATTGGTTTGAATCTCGATGCAAATCTAAAGGGCCTGGAAAATCGGGAGCAAACAACCAGCTTACATTCCCGATCCTGACGATCAATCCTCTGAGGTGTTTTTGGGGGGAAATGAACAGGAATTATCGAATGGACTCCCGGCGCCTCCTTTTGACCAAGATTCGCTGGAATCGGCCCGTTTTTGACAGGATTTTACGTAAGTATCTTGCCTACCAATTCTCCAAAAACATCGGTCAGGCGGAAATCGCGGCCCTGATACCGCCAGGTCAAACGTTTGTGGTCGATTCCGAACAAATGCAGGATCGTTGCATGAAGATCGTGAACAGACACCGGATCGATTACTGCCCGATATCCCAGTTCGTCGGTTTCGCCGTAGGTAACACCTCCCTGAATTCCGCCTCCAGCCAACCACAACGAGAACGAATTGATGTGGTGGTCGCGGCCACTCCCCTGCCCCATCGGAGTCCGGCCGAATTCGCCACCCCAAACGACCAGCGTATCGTCCAGCAAACCCCGCTGTTTCAAATCATTGACCAGAGCGGCGCTCGCTTGATCGACATCTTTGGCCGCAATCGGCATGTCGTTGTCGATGTTGCCATGATGGTCCCAGGCCCGATGATATAGCTGAACCATTCGGACCCCCCGTTCGGCCATCCGCCGGGCCAGCAGACAATTCGACGCAAAACTTCCGTCGCCCGGTTTCTCGACTCCGTAGGCCGCAAGGGTTTCGGCTGTCTCATCGGAAAAGTCAGTCAGTTCCGGAACCGAGACCTGCATCCGCGCGGCCATCTCGTATTGGGCAATGCGGGTTTCCGACTCCGGATCGAATTGTCCGTGCTCGCTCAGGCCGTTCATCCGGTTGATTTCGTCGATCACTTGCCGCTGCGTACTCTGGCAAACGCCATCGGGGTTGCCGACATAATGAACTGGCGCGCCACGCGCCTGGAACTGGACTCCCTGAAAACGGCTCGGCAGGAAACCGGCTGACCACTGACGCGCACTGATCGGTTGCGCGCCGCCGCATTTGCTGGTCGAAGCGAGCACGACAAAACCGGGCAGGTTTTCCGACTCCGAACCCAGCCCGTACAGCAGCCACGATCCCATGCTCGGTCTGCCCTTGATGATCGAACCGGAATTCATGAACGCATGCGCCGGATCGTGATTGATCTGCTCGGTGTGCATCGAACGAATGATGCAAATCTCGTCGGCGATCGATCCGATGTTCGGAAACAGCTCGCTGATCTCCTGGCCTGATTTGCCGTGCCGCTGGAATTTGATGAATGAGCCTCGGGCTTTGAGAACCGTATTTTGAAGCTGCGCCAGCTGTTGGCCCTTGGTGAACGATTCGGGGAAAGGCTGGCCGTTGAGTGCAGTCAGCTCGGGCTTGTTGTCGAGGCTTTCGAACTGCGAAGGCCCGCCCGCCATACAAAGGTGAATGATCCGTTTGATTTTGGGTGGATGGTGGAATTCGACTAGCGCTCCCGAAGTTGGCGAATCGCTTGTGTTGTTATCAGCGCGGACGGGTCGGGGACCCATGCTGCTTCCCAACAACCCCAGCGCGAGGCCGCCCAGCGAGAGACCGGACCGCCGCAGAAACGTCCGCCGCTGAATGTCCAGCATCCACTGTTGCAAATGTTCTGAATTTGGGTCGGCGTGATGCATCGCGTTGGTTCGATCAATATCTGGTAATTGTTTCGTGCAAATTCAGCAGCACCCGGCATAGTTCCGTTCGGGCTACCAGCTCGGTCGGGTCAAAGGAATCATCGACGGGGCTGAGGCCTGTTTTCAAAAGTGCTTTTGCGGCGTCTGCGTCTTTCTCGCATTCCACACGTTGACCCGCGAGGAATTCAGCCAGCGATGCAGTCTCCTGTTCGCTCGCATCACGACCCAAAACGCGTCGAACCAACCATTGGATTGTTGAGGAGTCGCTGCCTTCATCCCCAGTCGAAACAGGCTTCTCGTTTTTCATAGACAACTCGGCCAGTTTGCGAGCCGCTTCGACAAAGGTCGGATCGTTCAATAACGTCAGGGCCTGGAGCGGCGTGTTCGCTTCGATTCGCATCCCGGTGCATTCTTCGCGCGATGGCGCGTCAAAGTTGGCCAGCATCGGATGCAAAAACGTGCGCTGCCAATGCATGTAGATTCCCCGACGGAACTGTTGCTGGTCGTCATCAGCCTGATATCGCCGATCAGGAAACTGTAACTGCGAATAGTAGTCGTCGGGTTGATAAGGAAACGCTGGTGGACCACCAATTTCAAGATTCAACAAACCCGCTATTGCGAGTGCGTTGTCGCGGATTACTTCGGCTTCCATTCGTCTCGCGTTTTGGTGCGAAAGCCAAATGTTGGCCGGATCTGTGACGACTGCCTGCTCCGACGGTCGGGCGGATTGTTGATAGGTAGCCGAACCGACAATCAATCGGACCATGTGTTTCATGTCCCAGCCACTTTCCCGAAACTCGACCGCCAGCCAGTCCAGCAATTCCGGATGCGAAGGATGCTGGCCCTGGGCACCGAGGTCATCCAACACCGCACTCAAGCCGGTTCCAAAAAAATGTTTCCACAACCGGTTCATCTGCACGCGTGCTGTCAGTGGATGATCGGCTTGCACCAGCCAGTTCGCCAAATCCAGTCGAGTCAAGCGCCGCTCGGTATTCTGCCCCCCGACCGGCGGCAGAAACGACGGGGTCGCAGGCAAAACCACGTCACCCGATTTGTCTTGCCAGTTGCCACGATGCAGCACGCGGGTTTCCATCGGCTCCGGCAACGCTTCACTGATAACTACTGGCCAAACTCCATCGCGACAATCACGAATTTGCCGATCCAGTTTTCGCAATTCGTCCCGCGCCGATTTTCCCCCGTTTCCGGTGGCGACCCATTGATCGCCAAGGAAAGCCGAATTGGCCCCGGAAACCGTCCGGGAAAGTTCGTCGTTCCAATCGGCCGAATGGCGGGGATCGACAGGGACCCATGGAGAAACCGAAACGCGAATCCGGTTGGCAAGGTTGTCGGAAATCGTCAATTCCAGCGTTTCACCTTCGGCGAGATCGATCGGCTGGTCCAGGACCCAAACGCTGGCCGTACCCGCTGGCCAATCTCCGCGGACGACCCAGCCGCTTTG
>JAYVKA010000550.1:0-4571 GCA_043768885.1 Planctomycetota bacterium | reverse complement strand
GCTGCGGTTCACTCGTAAAACATTTTCACTATGGATTCGCGGTCAGTCCTGTTTTCGGGCACAATACGCGGTTGGAGTTTTTGATGCAATCTGTTGCGGTATTTTTCATTGGTTTGCTGCTGTCTCTCGTTTCGTTATTCATGATCCTCTTGATCCTGATCCAGCGAGGCAAAGGGGGCGGAATCACGGGTGCTCTGGGTGGAGCTGGTGGTCAAAGCGCGTTCGGCTCAAAAGCGGGTGACGTATTTACACGAGTCACTGTCGTCGTCGCTTCGATTTGGATTTTTCTGTGCATGATGTTGATTCTGGTCGGCAATCAACCTCCGGCTCGACCTAATCCGAACGCCAAAGTCGATACGGCTGTAACCGGTGCAGGTGCTGGCGGTACTGGAACTGGTGCAACGACCGGTCAGGGTGCGGGTGACACAGGTGCTGCCACTGGAGACGGTGAAAAATCACTGACCGACGATGATTTGCTTCCTGGCGAAACTCCGGTAACTCCGCCAGGCGAAAACGCACCGAAGACCGAGGAGACGAAGCCGGCCATTGATCCGGCGGCGACTGGTACGGAGGGAAAGAAAGCTGAAGGTGCGACGGGCTCCGAATCTCCACCTGTCAAGACCGAAGGCACTGGCGGCGATCCTGCAACTGGAAACGGAACAACACCGCCGATAACCGGAGGTGACGGAACTGCTCCACCTGCAACCGGTGGAGGCGGTGAAACTGGCGGCGGACCTCCACTGAATCCAAAAGACGGGCAGTAATCGTTTGGCCGGTCGGCAGTTGATATTCTGCACACGAGTACACCGATCGCCCGGTATTTGGGCTAGATTCTCCAAAATTCTGCTTTGTTAACTGGGGGCGGACAATTTGTTGCTCAGCATGACCGGCCACGGTGCGGCACAAGTCGAACGGGATCAAGTTCGCGTTCAGGCCGAAATCCGTTCGGTCAATAACAAGCATTTGAAGGTTTCACTCGGTTCCGAATTGTCCGCGGAAACCCAGGCCAAAGTCGAACAGCTGGTTCGTGATTCGGTTGCCCGGGGGAGCGTTTATGTTCGGCTGCAAGTCGAGAACCAGGACGACACCGGGTACCGGCTGAATATCGACAACCTCTTGGCCTATCGCCGGCAATTGGAATCGGCCGGCGAGGCAAACGTGGCCCTCCAGGCTCTTCTGGGTTTGCCTGGCATCGTCAATTCGTCGGGCGGTACCGTCGATTCAGAGAATGTTGCCGATGCCGTATGCGCTGCTGTTCGTGAAGCGCTGGAAAACCTGAACCGGATGCGGCAGGACGAAGGCCAGGCGATGTTGCAGAATATGGTCGAGAGTTTGACCCAGTTCAACCTGCTCGTTTCGAGAATCGAAACGCAGTCACCACGCGTCGTCGAGCTGTTTTCGAATCGGTTGACAGAACGCATTAACCAGCTTCTCTCCAAACACGATATCCAGGTTCAACCGACGGACGTCATCCGCGAGATCGGAATCTTTGCCGAACGGGCCGACATTCACGAAGAACTGGTTCGTTTGAGCAGTCACCTGAACCAGTTTCGGGAATCGCTGGAATCGCCGACTTCCGAAGGCCGCAAGCTGGATTTCCTGATCCAGGAATTGCTGCGGGAAACGAACACGATCGGCAGCAAAGCCAACGATGCCGAAATCTCTTCGTGCGTAGTGGAAATGAAATCGATCATCGAGCGGATGCGGGAGTTGGTTCAAAATGTCCAGTGATGCGGGAGGAAACCCGTCTCCAGGCAAGCTGATCGTTGTTTCCGGACCGAGCGGTGCTGGCAAATCGACGGTCCTTAGAAAACTGATCGAGACCTGCCCACTGCCCCTGGAAATGAGTGTTTCGGCAACCACCCGGCCACCTCGCCCCAAGGAACGGGAAGGAATTGACTACCTGTTTCTGACTGCAGAACAGTTCGAGACTCGGCAAAAGAACGACGATTTTCTGGAGTGTTTTGAGGTTTTTGGCAAAGGCCACTGGTACGGAACCCTCCGTGACACGGTCGCCACTGGCCTAAAAGCCGGAAAATGGGTACTCTTGGAGATCGATGTTCAGGGAGCCAGGAAAGTCGCTTCGGAGAAACCCGAAGCCGTCACCTTGTTTATTCACCCCGGCGATCTGGACGAATTGGAACGACGGCTGCGCGGCCGAAAGACAGAAACTGAACACGCTATTGCATCGCGGCTGGAAACGGCCCGCAACGAAGTCGCCCAGTGCGATTGGTATCAGCACGTCGTCGTCAACGCAGATTTTTCCGAATGCGTCGCGGAAATCTGCAATATCCTCAAGACCAAGTCCGGAACCCATTAATGTACGATCAATTGAAAGAAGAATCGCTGATCCGCAAAGTTGGCGGGCGATTCAAACTGTCAACGCTGATTCAAAAGCGGTTGGTTCAGCTAAATCGCGGAGCCCGTCCGCTGATCGACACCAACCTGACAGACAAAATGGCGATCGTGCTGCAGGAAATCGAGCTGGAGAAAATCTACCTCGACATGACCAGCAACGTTCGAGCGAGTGCATCCGCCGATTTTATTGATGCTCCGGAACTGGATCTCGACGATCTATAAGCTGGCCGTTTGATGGCTGACAACGAAATTATTCTGGGCGTCACTGGCGGCGTGGCTGCGTACAAGTCGGCGATGCTGGCCAGTTCGCTCGTCCAGGCCGGGTTCGGCGTTCGTGTCGTGATGACGGCATCGGCCCAAAAGTTTGTCGGACCCGCTACGTTTGCAGCGCTTTCCGGTCGTCCAGTTGTTACCGAGATGTTCGATCCGGCCTTTCCGCTCGGACCGCATATTGAATTGGCGCGAAAATCGGATTTGCTGTGCATTGCTCCGGCCACGGCCGGATTCTTGGCGAATGCAGCCCAAGGGAACGCACCTGATTTGCTTTCGACCTTGTACCTTTGTTTCCAGGGCCCGGTCTTGATGGTACCTGCCATGAATTCGGAAATGTGGGACAAGTCGGCGGTGCAGCGCAACGTCACACAGTTGGTTGCCGACGGTGTTCAGATTATTCAGCCGGAAGAAGGCTGGCTTAGTTGCCGAGCCCGCGGAGCTGGCCGAATGGCCGAACCAGCCACCATCGCCGAACAAATCCGGGCGATTCTTGCACCAAAACCGTAGGATAGTAAAACTATTGTCCTCAATTGTTCAGGCCATCCGTCGGTCGAAACGCCTTCCGTTCATGAACATTTGGGGAAAAATTTTCTACTAACTCATGTCTCGTGAAGTCTGCTGCGAGTAAGTACTTTCGAATATTTTGTCAGCGTTGTTTGCTTCGAAGCCATCGCGCCGTTTTGCACGGTCTGCTTTCAAACCGGATTCGCCTTCTTGCCCCGGCATGACCCGCCGTTCGGCAAATTCGACGTAAGATCCGGAGATACGGTGAATCACTTTTCCGCCGTTGCCATCGTCAAAGGTTGCGTCCACCATCTGGGCAACTGTCGATGACTGGATCAACAGTCCGTCCCCGCTCGTTTTTGCTTTGCCCCCCGAATCATTTAGCTTTAGGCCATTCGTTTCCAGAAACAAGTTGAACTGCTCGATCGTGTTGAAGCCGTCCGGGAGATTGTGGACACTGATCGTAAAATGGTTCAGATAGTAGCGATTGTAGATCACCCACGCAGCGTATTCGCTTTCCTGCTCCAGTCTCAAATAGTCCGACAGCGTCGGAGTCCGCCACAATGGACGATGCAGGAAACTGTCGATCGCCAATTCGTCCTGATTGATTTCGCTGACCGGATCGTGAGCTACTTCGTCCGTATACGACCGAATAATTCTGCCAGCTTCGGCTGAAAGGTCATCGACCCGCAATTCGCTAATAAAGATTCTGGGAAAACGGTTTTCCGGCGGCGAATACCACCAGGCATTCAGTTTTTTGGCCGGGAAATCGTACCGGTCCCGCTTCGCATAGCCCAGATGCAGAAATATTTTTTCGAGCGACTGGACCCCCAACTGCGGCACGCCCATCGTCCGGAACGCGATATGGTCGTTCTCGATTTCGTTGGCATCCGCAACAATTCCGGACCGAATCATGGCCTTGATCGCTCGATCGACGTCGGGCACCCGCTCGCGATAACGCTGCATCAATCCGTCGAGTACAGACGCCAGAGTTTGCAGTTTGGTCTTGTCATCCGCCATTTCATGGGCTCCAGGGATTGCTGTTGTTTAACCGTCAGCCGCAGGCGTACGCGATTTGCGAATGATAACGACACGTGCGCCTGCAGCTGACGGTTAAACGATTCCTGATTCTATTCGCTGTCGTACCGAATCAGGCTGAACACGGGACGTGGAGACAGGCGTTTTTTTCCGCCAAGGAATGCCAGCTCGATCAGAAACGCACAGCCCACCACTTCGGCTTCGCATTCCTCGATCATGCTGCAGCAGGCCTGGACCGTTCCGCCGGTTGCCAGCAAATCATCGACGACCAAAACGCGTTGGCCTGGTTCGACCCCGTCGATGTGCATCTCCAGAGTATCCGTGCCGTATTCCAGTTCGTAACTGTAAGAACGTTTTTGATACGGAAGTTTTCCTGGCTTGCGAATCGGAACCATCCC
>JAYVKA010000549.1:0-3069 GCA_043768885.1 Planctomycetota bacterium | reverse complement strand
TGGATTCCCGATTCAATGTCAGTTTTGAAGACGTTCGTCGGGTCTTTTTGCCCTCGTTGCGTCATCGCGTGATTCCGAACTTCGAAGCATTGGCCGAAGGCATTTCCAGTGACAAGGTGCTGCTGGATATTCTGGAAGCAGTTCCGCAGAAAGTGGATAACTAAGCAGGCAGCTGGAGGCTGGAGGTTGGTGAATGGGCCGTTGACTTCCACGTGAATTTTTTTCTGACTTGTCTGCCGATCCTATGAAACCCGCAACCGAAACGAAAAACCAGACCCGGGAACTGCTCGACCCGGCCCTTCTTGCGCGGATCGGCCAGTTGGAACTGGTCAGCCGCCGGGTTTTGCGGGGAAGATTGAAAGGCGAACGGCGGAGCAAACGCAAGGGGCAAAGCGTCGAGTTCGCAGACTATCGGAATTACGTCCCCGGCGACGACCTTCGTTTTATCGACTGGAATCTGTACGCGCGGTTTGACAAGCTGTATCTGAAATTGTTCCAGGAAGAAGAGGACCTGCACTTTTTTGCCCTGGTCGATATGAGCCCCAGCATGAATTTTGGGGACCCGACGAAATATTTTTATGCGTTGCAACTGGCTGCGGCTCTGGGATACATCGGGCTTTGTCGGCAGGACCGGGTTCGCATCGAGCCACTGGGTTTGCCGTTGGCTGCCCGGCAGGCCCCGACCTTGCGCGGTCGCCATAGCCTGTCGCGGATGCTGACGTATTTGAAATCATTGCCTTGCGAAGGGAAAGAATCGCTGGAGGATTCGGTCAAATCGTTTTGCCTGCGGAATCCGGGGCAGGGGATTGTTGTGCTGATCACCGATCTGATGGACAAATCGGGTTACGACCAGGCGTTGCGATATTTGGTCGCGCGGAACCTCGACGTGTACCTCTTGCAGGTCTTGAGCCTGGCCGAAATCGAACCAGACTTGACGGGCGATTTGAAATTGCTGGACAGCGAAGACGGTGACATGGCCGAAATTTCGGTCAGTCAAAGATTGCTGGACCGTTATCGGCGCACGCTCGCGGCTTTCATTGAGCAGGCGAGGGATTTTTGCGCCCGCCGCAGCATCACTTATATGATGACGACGACCGATCGGCCGGTGGATCGTTTGATCACGCGCTATCTCCGTGAGCGGGGACTGGTGCGATGACCTGGATCAATGCATTGGGAACGGCGGGGCTGATTACTCTGGCCATTATTCCGCCGGTCATTCTGCTTTTGTATTTCCTCAAGCTGCGGCGGCGTCCGCTGGAAGTCCCCAGCACGTTGCTGTGGCAAAAGACGATTGAGGACATGCACGTCAACAGCCTGTGGCAACGGCTGCGAAACAACCTGCTGCTGTGGCTGCAAATTCTGGCGGTTCTTCTGTTGTTGTTAGCCGGTTTGCGACCAGGCTGCCAGGGAACGAAACTGACGGATACCAGATTTGTTTTTATGGTTGATGTCTCTGCGAGTATGGCAGCGACAGATCTGGAATCGGGAACCCGATTGGACAAGGCCAAACAGGATCTGGTCCGCACCATCGACCGCATGAAGGCGGGCGACACCGCGATGATCATTGCTTTTTCCGACACTGCGGAAATTGTCCAGTCGTATTCGCGCGACATGAATCTGCTGAAACGAAAAGCCCAGGGGATTCGGCAAACGACCCGCCGCAGCGATATTTCGGAAGCTCTCGTTGCGGCGTCAGGGCTGGCCAATCCGGGACGGACTTCGACAGATGCCGGTGACGTGCAAGTAGCAGCAGCCCAACCGGCGACGATGATGATTTTCAGCGACGGAGGCTTTCGCGAAGTCCCCGATTTCTCGCTTGGCAATCTGACTCCGGAATATCGGGCTATTGGTGCGGCGGAGACTCCGCAAAACTATGCCATCACGGCATTTTCGCTGGGAGACCAGGGGCCGTCCAACGACCAACAACAGGCCTTTGCGCAACTTTATAACGGCGGCAGCAGCGACGCGACCATTGATGTGTCTTTGTTTGCCGACGGACAGCTGTTTGATTCACAACGGGGTGTGGCTGTTCCGGCCAAACGATCGACGGGGATCAGCTTTGAACTTTCCGCATTGTTGGCCAAAGTCGCGGAGCCGATTGAAGTGACGCTGAAAATCGAAACGGCGGATGTCTTGGCAGTCGATAACGAAGCGCGATTGATTGTGAATCCGGCGGCACCAGCAAATATATTGGTCGTTTCGCCAGATAACGACTATCTGAGACTGGCTTTGACGACTGCTGACGTTTCGAAAATGGCCAACGTCACCTTCAAGTCTCCGGATTACCTGAAGGAAGAAGAGTACTCGCGCCGGGCGACGCTGGGAGAGTTTGCCCTGGTGATCTATGACCGTGCAGTTCCAGAGAGGATGCCGTCGGCAAATACCTTGATGTTTGACGCGGTCCCGCCGGGTGGCGAGTGGACGGCTGGAGAGACAAAGTACCCGACATCGATCATCGACCTGGACCGAAGCCACCCCGTGATGAGCAACCTGAACCTGGGCGAACTGTTGATCGTGGAAGGTCGCGCGTTAACGGGTCCATTGGGTTCACAGTCGTTGCTGGACGCGACTTATGGTTCGATCATTTCAATTGGGCCACGATTTGGCTTCATCGATTTGGTGATTGGATTTCCATTGATTTCGGCAGACGAAAGTGGCAATGCGGCGGTGAACACAAACTGGCCATCGAAGCTGAGCTTTCCGCTGTTCATGCAGAACGTTGTCAATCTTTTGGCGGGCGAAACGCAGAATCGGGCGTTGAGCAGTGCGATGCCGGGACAGGTTCTGCGGATCCGGGCTCCCCAGGGATCTGATGCTTGTACGATATTCACGCCGGGCAAGGAAAGAATATCCGGAAGAGTCGAGCCGGACGGTTATGTGCAGTTTAGCCAGACTGACTTGACTGGTGTTTATGATATCGCCTGGCAGGGAGCAGAGAATACAAATCAAAAGTTTGCGGTCAACTTGATGGACGTCAATGAAAGTACGTTGACGGTTCGGGAGCAGCTGGATTTGGGCTTTGAAAAAGTTGAGGCGATTCGACAGGAAGAACCGGCCCGAAAAGAATAT
>JAYVKA010000548.1:0-13983 GCA_043768885.1 Planctomycetota bacterium | reverse complement strand
TACACCAGGCCGTTCCAGGAATTTTCACAATTGAATGTCTTTTGCATCACGGCGTCGTTGATGTTTGGCACAGCCGGCTTGCCGCACGTGATTGTCCGGTTTTACACTGTCAAAAATGTGCGGGCTGCGAGATATTCGGCGGTCTGGGCGATTTTCTTTATTGCGATTCTTTATACGACAGCACCGGCACTGGGATTGTTCGCACGCTATAACCTGGTCAAGAGCATTCACCAATCGACGATCAACAAAATTGTGCTGGGCACTGGAAGCGATGAGCGGGAATTTGTTTTTCCGGAAATGAAAGAAGCTGCGTTTGAGGCGATTGGCCGGAACCAGGACCTGAAAACCAAATTGCCAACGGTCTATTATCTGACTTCGACCGAAGGAAAACCGCTGGACTGGGCGACCCGTTGGCAGAAGACCGGATTGTTGGCGTTTGACGATGTTAATCAGGACGGAAGTATCAGCCTCAAGCTGGATTCGAAAGGAAATTCGGAGCGGGCTTCGATCGACAAGGACATCATTGTGTTGGCGACTCCCGAAGTTGCCAGTCTTCCGCCATGGGTCATCGCGCTGGTTGCGACCGGCGGACTGGCGGCCGCGCTATCGACGGCGGCAGGGTTGTTGTTGGTGATCAGTTCCAGTCTGGCCCACGACATGTACTGCCGTTATCTGTGTCCGAATGCAAGCGAAGCCAAAAAAGTGATGATTGGTCGAATTGCAATTCTGGTGGCGATTTTTGCGGCCGGATATTTTGGAATCAACCCGCCGGGCTTTGTGGCCGAAATCGTGGCGTTTGCGTTTGGCCTGGCAGCCGCCAGTTTCTTTCCCGCGATATTCCTTGGCATTTTTTCGACCCGGGTCAATCGTGCCGGCGCGGTCACCGGGATGATCGTCGGGTTGGTGTTTACAATGGTCTATCTTGTCATGTGTACCAGCAACAAAGTCCTGCCCATGTTTTTCGAACACGAATTGCTGACGAAAGACCAATGGTTGTTTGGCATTTCGCCGCAGGGAATTGGTACCGTTGGAATGCTGCTCAATTTCGTTGTGACGATTGCCATTTCCAGCGTCACAAAACCGCCACCCCGGGAAGTGGTCGAGTTGGTGGAGATGGTCCGCGTTCCAAAGGGCAGTGGCAAGGCAAACAGTCATTAAATTGCGCAAACACCCGGTTTGTTGTATGTTTCGCGCTGTGACCGGATGGCTTGCACCATTCCGCTACGTTTTTCAACAAGGTCTTCATCACGTGATGATATCAGTCACGACATTTCCCGCGACATCAGTCAATCGGAAGTCGCGGCCCTGATATCGATACGTCAATCGCGTGTGGTCAATTCCAAAAAGGTGTAGCATCGTTGCGTGCAAATCATGGACATGGAACGGATTTTCAATGGCCGCGTAACCGAATTCGTCTGTCGCACCGTAGGCGATTCCCGGACGGATGCCGCCTCCTGCCATCCAGCAACTGAAACCGCGAATGTGATGGTCGCGACCGTCCCCCTGCGCCATCGGAGTTCGTCCAAATTCGCCGCCCCAAATTACCAGCGTATCGTCCAGCATTCCCCGCTGTTTCAAATCGGCAACCAGAGCCGCCGACGCCTGGTCCACCAGGCCCGCCGTGGTTTCAGTCCCTTTCTTGACGCCGCCATGATGATCCCAGCCGCGATGATAAAGCTGAATAAACCTCACGCCGCGTTCTGCCAAACGACGGGCCAACAAACAGTTGGCCGCAAACGTCCCATCGGCCCCGCGAGTTCCATACATTTCCAAAATGTGTTCGGGTTCGTCCGAGATATCGGCCAGTTCGGGAACCGACGACTGCATCCGAAAAGCCAATTCGTACTGTGCAATGCGGGCCAGTGTTTCCGGGTCCTGATCCTGTTCGAGCCGAATCCGATTCAGCTTTTCCACGGCTGCGATTGTGTCCTGCTGGCGAACGTCGTCGATACCGGGCGGGTTCTGCACGTACAAAACCGGCTCGCCTTGCGATCGAAACTCGACGCCTTGCAAATGGCTGGGCAGAAATCCGCTGTGCCATTGCCGCGACGCAATCGGTTGTGATTGCCCGCCGCCTTCGGAAACCAGTACGACATAACCCGGCAGGTTTTCACACTCACTTCCCAAACCATACAGCAACCATGATCCCATCGACGGGCGACCGGGAAGGCCTGATCCGGTGTTAAACAGCGTATGGGCCGGATCATGATTGATCTGATCGGTATGCAACGACCGAACGATGCAGATTTCGTCGACAATTTTTTGGGTGTTCGGGAGAATGTTGCTGATCTCCAGCCCGGATTGCCCGCATCGGGTAAACGGATGCTGTGGCCCCATGATTCGCAGCTTGTCCCGCTCTCCCTGAAGCTGGGCGATCTGTTGGCCGTCGGTGATTTCCTTTGGCATTGGTTGGCCATCGCGTTTGGCCAGTTCCGGCTTCGGGTCAAGTGTTTCGAGGTGCGATGGTCCACCAGCCATGCACAGATGGATGACCCGTTTGCATTTCGCGGCGACTCCATTTCTGGCCAGCGGCTGGTCCTGCCACGCGGAATTTAGGATCGAACCCAGAGCGAGGGCGCCCATTCCGGTATTCGACCGGTTCAAAAAGGTTCTGCGGGCGATTGCCTGTTGCAGCCAATTCATTGAATTAATTCCTTTGCATGAATTCGTGCATGTTGATGACGGCGCGACAGACGGAGGTCCACGCCGCCAGCTCGGCGGGTTCGGCGCTACTGGTTGGAGCGTATTGACCGGTCGCCAGCAGCTCATCGGCCTGTTGGGGATTCTGCCGAAAAAACTCACGGTGAGCACCCAACAATTCTTCCAACACCACGCGTTCCCCGTCCAGGACGGGCCGGGACAATGCCGTTTGGAAAATCCAGTTCATGCGGGCCCGCTCATCGGGCTGGGAAACAATTGCATGATCGGCGAATGCTTTTGCAGCCTCGACATACGATGGATCGTTCAACAACAACAAAGCCGCCAACGGCGTGCTCGACCGCGAACGGGCCGCAGTGCATTCTTCTCGCGACGGTGCGTCGAATGTCTTCATCGCCGGGTGCAGATACTGTCTCTGCCAATGCGTATAAAGGCCGCGGCGATATTGGTCTGGACCAGTGCTGGCCTGATACTCCCGTGTCGGAAAATTCAGGTGTCGATAGAGTCCCGCTGGCTGGTACGGAAAGACGCTCCGGCCACCGGTTTTGTCAACCAACAAGCCACTTGCCGACAAAGCATTGTCCCGAACAAACTCGGAGGCCAGGCGAAATCGGGATTGGCGAGCAAGCAATCGGTTGCCGGGATCGACGGTTTCCAAATCGGGGCGGCGTCGGGACGATTGCCGGTACGATTGAGACATTACGATCGTACGAACAAGTTGTTTGACGTCCCAGCCGCTTTCAACGAACTCGACAGCCAATCGGTCGAGCAATTCCGGATGGGATGGAGCGACACTTTGCGCTCCGAAATCATCCAGCACCGGAGCCAGCCCGCTTCCGAATAGAAGGCTCCAAATTCGATTCACAAAAACCCGGGCGGTCAACGGGTTCGATTCGCTGGCAATCCATTCGGCCAGGTTTTTTCGGTTCGGCGGTGATTCCCAGGTCGGCCGTCCCAGAGCCGAAGGAACCGACGGACCAACAACCAACCCCGATTTGTCCATCCAGTTTCCGCGAGTCAAAACCCGAATCTCGCGAGCCGGAACCGAGGCGGTAATCAGGGTTGTCGGTGTGTGCGAATCCACCAGTGCTCGACGTTCCCTTTCCAGTTCGGCGAGCTGCCGATTCGTCTCGGCAAACTGCGGCGCAATCGCAACGAAATATTCTGAAACCAGTTTCTGCTGGTCACGTGTCCGGTTTTCTTCGCCAAGCAACAGACTCTGACGAACCAGCTCGGGCAAACTGTGAAATGGGTCGGAGGTCGCATGGGGATTGTCGCTAACCGAAATTCTGAAATGCCCCAAGGTGTGGTTTCCCTGACCATGATATTGCTGGACGACAAGGGTCGCGGGCCCGGCAATTTTTTCATCGCCGGCAATTTGCACAACCAGCTCATTTGGCTTGTTGACGTCGGGCAGGACTGCCCAGCCCCAGGTACTGCCCCTTCTGTCGTGATTGATGGCACTGGCGGCAGACCATTTGCGATCCGGGTGTTTGTCGCCACCAAGATCCTGCTCGAATGTGGCCGAGGCATTTTGAAGTGGCACATGCAACGCCTTGAATTCGTCGGGCCAAAGATCGAAGACCTTTTTCAGTTCGGCAGTATCGGATGCATGATTGCCCCGGACCACGAGAAACTCGGTGACGACAAAGTTCCCGTTTCCGGCCCGACCGGGTCCACCCGCAGGCAAAGACTCGTGCGGCAGTGCTTCCAGTCGAAACGCACGGGCTCCTCCTTCCGGAATCGTCGCGGTAACGACGGTGCAGTTTTCGTCAGGATTTTCACCATCAACCAAAACCGTTCCGTCGCCGCCTATCGTCGCCTGAGCATCCAGTGCAAATTTGACCGATTCTGGCTGAAGAACCGTCCATTCGATTTTCCGCGAAAGAATCTCGCGCTCCCACTCTTGCCGGCTCGCCGCGCTGATCGGCGTTTCGCCCAGTTGTGCTTTCAAGTTCGCGATTCGCGCATCCACCGGTTTCAAAAGTTCGGGCAACTCGTTGTCTGGAACCGGGATCGACGGACCCCAATCACCCGATTCATTGGCACCGGAATACAGCCCGCGTTCCTTGATGTCCGCAAAAAAGGCAGAGAATTCATAGAACTCTTTGGTCGGGAAAGGATCAAATTTGTGATCGTGGCATTCGGCACATCCAAGTGTGATCCCGAGCCACGCCGTTGCCGTCGTGCGAACGCGATCCGAAGCGTACTTGTTGAGGTACTCCTCCGGCTGGACTCCCCCTTCGGCTGACATCATGCCCAACCGGTTGTATCCCGATGCGATCAACTGGTCGCGAGTCGGATTCTCCAGCAGGTCACCAGCGATTTGTTCCTGGGTAAACCTGTCAAACGGCATGTTGCTGTTGAATGCGCGAATGACATAGTCGCGATAAGGCGAAACGCTAATCGACTGGTCGCCGTGATAACCCACCGTGTCGGCGTATCGAACCAGGTCCAGCCAATAAACGGCCATCCGTTCACCAAAGTGGGGACTGGCCAGCCATCGGTCCACGGCCATGGCATAGTCTTCAGGCCGCGCATCGAAATCAAATTTTTCCAGATTAGCGATCGATGGCGGCAGACCCGTGATATCAAAACTCAATCGTCGCAACAGAGAGTGTTTGGGCGCGACGGGCGACGGAGCAATCCCGCGCCGTTCCAGTTCCGCCAACACGTAACGATCGACAAAATTGATCGGCCACTCGGCATCCACAATCTCCGGGTCTGGTGTGGCAGTCGGCTTTTGAAACGCCCAATGCTCCGACCACTTTGCACCCTGTTCCACCCACGCGACCAAGATCTTTTTTTGTTCTGCCGAAAGCTTTTTCCGGTGGAAGACGGGTGGCATGACTTCATCCGGATCCTCCGAAAGGATTCGCTGAATCAACTCGCTGTTGGCCACGTCGCCGGGAACAACGGCCGCGTATCCACCCAAATCGGCCAGCACACTTTCCGGCTGGTCCAGTCGCAACTCCGTCGCCGCCTGGGCCGTGTCCGGACCATGACAATAGAAACAGTTGTCAGACAAAATCGGCCGAACGTCCACGTCAAAACGGATCAAATTATCGTCGGCTAATGCGGGGTCGGTATAAAGTGCAAGCAGCAAAATCAACAGAGAGGCAGGCCGTATCATGAATTGTTGATCCCGCATTGGAATGGACTGTTGAACCGGGTGATTCGTCCCGCCCAGTTTACACAGTTTCAATTCCAGCCGTAAATCAGCTGTTGTTTCCGCTTGTTGTTGGTTAATTGCGGGAATTGCGCGGTATCGTACTCGGTCGGAGCCAGATTTCGGTGTAAGAGGCACGGTTCGGGGGCCCCTTCGACGCAGCGCCGCACCGAACCAAAGAACTCATCCAATTCCGTCATCACGAAGTTATCAGGCTGAACGATTGGACCAGGTCAATCGGGTCACCAACGACCGCTAGCACGGTTCATCGACATTGCCGCGACATTTTCCGGTTTGGTACTGATTTTCCGCGTTTTCAGGGGCATTGGAATACCGATCTTGTGACAAGTCCAAGTTGTACTTCCTTAGGGTTTCTTGTGTACCAGACAATCGTTGTGGGCTGTGGCAGTCGCGGGCGAGATCATATTCACGCCGTGCAAGGCGTTCGGCAGTTGCAACTCGCCGGAGTTGTCGATAGCGACTCGACTGTTTTGCAGCGCACGATGACCGAACATCGGGTCGCAGGCTGGACGTTGCTCGAAGATGCCATGACCCGAACCGCGCCCCAGGTCGTTGTGTTGGCAACACATGCTGGGGCACGAGCATCGCTTTGCAAGACTGCCGCGCGGTTTGATTGCGTCAAGGCGATCGTGCTTGAGAAACCGATGGCCACTTCACTGGAAGAAGCGCACGAGCTGGTAACGCTTTGCCAGGATCGCAAGATCCTGTTGCTGGTATCCCATCAGCTGCGGTTTTGTCCGGAGTTTGTTGCTGCACGAAAGGCAATCGAACAAAACCAGTTGGGACGAGTCACCCATCTTCGCGGTAACTGTTATGGCAATCTACTCAACCAGGGGCCGCACATCATCGACGCCGTAACGTGGCTGGTCGGCGGAAAAAAACCACTTTGGGTCTCGTCGCGAGCGACTGTGGATCCGTATCTTCTGCAACGCTTTACGCCGGCCAGGAATCCCATGAGGGAGGACTCGTCGCACGCGGCTCCTGGCTCGATGACACATACCATTGAGTTTGAAGGCGGCGTACGAGCCGACCTGGAAACGGGGCTGCTCTACCAACGCAGCGAATCGTTTGTGGATGACTGGCTGCAAAAGCGAATCACAATTACCGGTACGGAAGGGATGGCCGAATGCCAAGCGGCCGGGCATTTCAAGTTGTTGACGAGGAATTCTCCCAACTGGAAATTCGACACAGGGGACATCGCAAACTATCAATCGGCCACGAGACTTTTCTACGTGGAACTGGCAAGTTCACTTCAAGACGGTGTCCCTCATCGGTGCGTGGCCACGGATGGGCTGGCCGGAATGGAAATACTGACGGCTTGTGCGCAAAGCGCTCTCGACGGCCGGACCGTTTCCTGGCCATTGCGAGCCAGACCCGATGTATTGAAAGAATTGCAGGAATTCAGTCGGGCACCCCAACAACGAATTTCGGAGTCGACGATTCCCGATCGACCGTCCCGCGCCGATTCATCAGGCCGCTGTCGCATCTGCGTGATTTCGCCAGTCCCGGATCACCGGGGGCATTTGCTGGATTGCCTTGATTCCTGGGTCCACCAAAAGGGTATCGGTGCCGACCAGTACCAAATCATTTTTGTTGCAGACGGCAAGGAACCCGGCCTGGAGGAAGAGCTTCGAGGTCGGCTTCGTCCACAGGACCGACTGCTTCAACTGGCAAGCGATAATGAAACGAAACTTTACGACTTGGCCATTCGCGAAACGGAGTGCGAATGGGTTCTGTTGACGGAACCACACTGCATTGCGGAACCATTTTGTTTGCAACAATTGCTGAAGTATCTGGACGATACCGGACTGGATGGAGCCTGTCTCCGTTCGATACCAGGAAACGACGCCAACCGCTTTGCGAGACAGGAACACCGGGCTTATCGCGAGGGCTTTCAGTTTTGGTCTCTGGAAGGGGACTGGAGAAAAGTGATCCTGCGCGGACTGGCCATGCGCCGAAAAGACTACATCGAAGTCGGCGGATTCGAGTGCGAATTTGGCCGCTTTGCCGAGTGGGCTCTCGCAGCGGCGCTGCACAAGCACGGCACGCGATTGGGTTACGCATCCGGTTCTGCCGTCATCCACTACGACAACGACAATTTTGGCGATCTTTTTCCGCCCGTTTACGACTTTGCACGCGGCGAATGTGCTTATCGGGATCACCACGCCCAGGAATACTGTGATCGTTATTTTGGGTGTCCACCAGAGTGGCAAATGCGAAGCGGTTTCGATCGAAAAGGAGCGAAAGACAGTTTTCGATTGGCATGGAAATATTTCTGGCGAAAGGCTCGTCGCGGACAACTTCGCAATCTTCAATCGGCAACTGCCCTGTTGGGAACCATGATTCGGCACGTTCCGACGGTTTTGTTCGGCCCAAGGTATCAGGCCGGACTGGCCTACGCGAAAATGATGTTCGCCCGGAGCCTGGTGCGGTTGCCCACATTCAGTGAAGAACGGCTCTATCGCCGGTTTCAAAGACTTTACCTCGCAATGGTTCATTACGCGCGAATTGATTACCTGACCAGCCAGTCGAATCCGGCGACGGTTTCCAATTCGGCCGCGGCCAAACCAGTTTCAGCGATCAACACCTATGAACCGGGCACGATGTGTGCTGGTGATCTGGTTGGCTTTCATGTGGCCGAAACGTGGAAGGGAAAAGGCTTTCGCTGGAGTGAGCCGGTCGCACAAATACGCCTGGCCGAACCGCCGGGAGACCTCGAGATCACGCTTCAAACGCATGCAGTCCGGGAAATCGCACGGGGCGCACAACCGGAACTGTACTGGAACGGACGGAGAATCGACAAAAGCAGAAAGTCCATGGGCACGGACTGCATTATTGTTCGCGTCGATCGCGCGGATTGCAAAGCGTACGGCATTCAACGGCTGGGCATAGCCTGTCATCCGCTGAAGCGAAAAGAAGTTTCACCCAACGAAACCAGAAATCTCGGGCTTCCGGTTTTTCAGGTTCGTGTTAAACGACTGGATGCAGCATGACTTTCCGGCTCCGCCAATCCTGATGCCAAACGCATGTAACAGGGCGTGAACGATGACCGATCTCACCAACCCCAAGATCATCTTCTTCAAGGGGTTTCTGTTTCTTGTCTCAGGATTTCTTGCGTCAGGAATCCTGCTGGCACGCCATCCGGATTTGACGACCGCCGCCCTGCTCTGCATTTCGGTTTGGGCGTTTTGTCGTTTTTATTATTTTGCTTTCTACGTGATCCAGCATTACGTGGACCCGGAGTATCGATTTGCAGGGCAGATAGCTTTTCTGCGTTATGGGATGACCAGACACAATACTGGTTCCAATGGACGGCAATAACCAGGTTCGACTTTGGAAAGGCAATTGCGGCGGGAAAAATCTCGCCGTTTGCCAGTACGACGATCAACTGGCCGGACAGTGCCATTTTTCAATGGAATCCCCGTGATTTTTTTTGTGGGCCAAAAGCAGTTTTCATGTTCGAAACAACGAATCGCGAATGAGCCGTGGGCCGTGAGGGACCGGGTAGTGTGTCAGGGCCCGGTCGCTGACGCGTCACGGCTCACAAGTTCTCAGGCCCGGTCGCTCACGCGTCACGGCTCACAAGATGGCGCGGTCAATCCAGGCCTGTGCCCTGGGCTTTTTGAAATTGGCGTCACGGAACGGCCTTCCGAGACAGGACGGAACGAATCGCCAACAGTCCCACGTGAACATTACGGGGTGGCCGTGATTTCTGTTCCGTTTGTGGTTGTTCAGCCCGGTCACAATCGCGTGACTCAACGCAATGCTAGCCCCGGGACGAAACGACCTGTCCAATGCTGATTCCAAGGGTACGTATTTTGTTTCGCAGACTCCCGCGGGTGATTCCAAGTTGCTCAGCCGCGCGAGACTGGTTCCCTCCGTGATGTTCCAAAACGTTGGTTAGAAGGACCCGTTCCATTTCCTGTAGCGTCTCGGCGTAGAGATCCGTTCGCCCCTCGCTGATCACAAGCGAGACAAATTCCTGCAAATTGAATGAATCCCCGCCATTCCGGCCCGTATTGTCTCTACCCGTTTTCATTCCGCCAGCCAACAAATCGCGAGGTAAAAATTCCGGCAAAATGACGGGGCCGGTTGCCATCAACATGCTTTTTCTGACGACACTTTGCAATTCGCGCAGGTTTCCGGGCCATGAATAGGCTCGGCTGATCGCAACGGCCTCTTCGGAAAAGCCGGTGATCTTTTTGTCAAGTTGCCTGTTGAAAAGTAACAGGAAATGATTGACCAACAAATCAAAATCTTCGCCCCGTTCCCGAAGCGGAGGCAAATGGATTTCGAAGGCATTCAACCGGTGCATCAGGTCCAGCCGGAATTCATTGTCCTTGATCATCCGTTCCAGCGGCTGGTTGGTAGCCGAAATAACCCGAACGTCCACCTGAATGGTTTCCGTTCCACCGACCCGTTCGAACTTCTTTTCCTGAAGCAGTCTCAATACTTTTGCCTGGGTCAAGGGTGACATATCGCCAACCTCATCAAGGAAAATCGTTCCTCCATGGCATTGTTCAAACTTGCCGATGTGCCGGCGATCAGCGCCAGTGAACGCTCCCTTTTCATGGCCGAACAATTCACTTTCCAAAAGTGTGTCCGACAAGGCGGCACAATTGACCGCAAGGTAACACTTTTCCTTTCGACTGCTGTGCTGGTAAATTGCCCGCGCAATTAGTTCCTTGCCAGTTCCGCTTTCGCCACGGATCATGACCGCGACATTCTGGGCCGAAACGCGTCCGATTTGCTTGTAGACTTCCATCATTGAAGGGCTACGTCCAACCAGTGCGTCTCCTTCGGCAGGCAACACGGCGTTTTTCTGCATAACGACCGGCAATTGCATTTGCCGGCGTGTCTCCAAGGCGCGCTCGACCAGATCCTGAACATTGGCCATGTCCAGTGGTTTCAGCAGATATTCGTAGGCTCCCAGAGTCATGGCCTCGATTGCCACATCGCTTTCATCCGAGGCCGTAATAAAAATGACCGGGAGTTTGGGATCCTGTTGCCGGACCTGCTTCGCCAATTCCAGTCCGGAAGAATCAGGCAGCATGATGTCCAACAGCAACACGTCCGGGACTTCTTTGCGCAACAACGCCATTCCCGATTCCGGCTCGCTGGCGGTAAAAATTTGCAGCTCGGAATCGACAAATGCCTTTTCAACCAAACGAAGGACTGTTCGATCGTCGTCGATAACCAGCAGTTTTGCCATGAAGGACCTGATTTCTCTGTTTCGGGGATATTCGCGGTTGTTGTCGGACCATTCAACCGTCAGAATCGCAACTGCATGATTGCCAATTCCCAATCAACCGGATTTCCGTCGCAGTACGCCGACCATGAATTTATTGAGTTGTGAAAGTCAATTCAGGCATGTCCTGACCAATGTCTGGCTCATTAGACTATGGCGGCACAGGCTTTGCAGAAGAATTGTCGTTGTTTTCCTGTTTTCGTCGCTTTTTTCCATCGAACAAACTGTGATGACCTTGAAATCCAGACAGCAAGAACAGAATTTTGGCAGTATCGATCTCGACAAGATATTGTCGCGATTGTGTGGTGATCGGGAGTTGCTGGCTGAATTGGTCGAAATCTACAGGGAAGACTATCCGCCACTGCTCGTTGTGGTTGAGCAGGCAATCGCCGACCGAAATGGACCTGCAGTTCAGCAATCGGGACATGCCCTCAAAGGACTCATCAGCAATTTTCTTCACAACAAGACAACGAGTCTGGCATTGAAGATTGAGAAGAAAGGACGTTGCAACGACTGGGCAGGGATCGAAGAAGATTTCGGCCAGCTAAAAACCGCGTCACGCCAATTGATTGAGGCTCTCGACAAGGCCATCGCCAATTGAACTGGTCTTTTATCAGCCAACCTGGCGGCCAACCGACCAACTTGTTCTTGAATCGATGTCTGTCGGATTTTTCCCGGATTCCAACTTTTGGTGGTTTGATCGCTGATTATGCCGAAACACACCTGGCCCATCCTTTGCATTTCTGCCTCTACATCGAATATGTGAACACGTATCAGAAAATTCCGCCAATCAGGGAGAAAAGCAGTTATGGATAGCATTCAAAAAACCACGCAGGATGAAAAACGAAAACTCCTCAATTCAAAAAGTATCACCGGCACGGTGATCGATTATGATCTTCCTGACGGGTTCCTTGATGAAGGTTCTTCTGCACGTGAATCCCGTTGTCATCCGGTTGGGGCTGGTATGAGTGCACGATTTGAAGCCGCCGAATCGGAAGCTGCTGAATTGGTCCATCCATCGGTGGAATTGGCGTAATGGCAGGAACAATACAACACCCGACCTAATCATCGTCAAGGCAGACCCTTCGATAATTACCGGCTGCAATACCAAATTGGATGGGAGTCCTTCGGCGCCTACCGGAATCGTACTTTGGGAGAGGCGAAACAGGTCGCAAAAGACGCGCATGACCGACTGGACGGGCAAGAAAAAGAAAGACTGCGATTCTGGCAGTTTGACGCAACCGCCTCAAGTTGAAACAGCAGTGGGATGCCGACCGATCAATCAAACGGTCAATTCTTCGATGTCCTTGTTCACCACATCAGTTCGTCTAAAAGCGTGGCCCACGGGCGGGTGTTGATAGACTTCTTCGGCTCCCAAAATCCTGAGTTCATTTTCGACCTTGCACCGAAATGACTCGTCACCTGGAATAACAACCAATCCTTTCCCGGCACCCAGCATTTGACGATAGTTTTCCAGGTCTGGCAATTTGGCTTCCCGCATTGATTCGTCGATTCCAGCCATGCCCCCGATCAATGCGCCGCCCAGTGCGCCGCCCAGCGGAGCGACCAGACCGACGACCGGTACCGCGACAAATAACAAGCCGGTGGCCGCTCCGATTGCTGCTCCTTTGGCGATGCCATCAATCACATCCGATGAATCGACAAGATGTGTGGTGGAATAAAACATTTCCTGCAACGCGGAGATTTGCTCATCGTTGGTCGCAATCGGTTCTGAGGAAATCTCTGCAAACGCCAGTCCGACATTGTCCAGTGAGCGGACCGCGCTTCCTGCTGTCGTACGGGAAGAGAATACTGCTACCAGGGCTGCCTGGGGATCGCGTGAAATCGTTGTTTCTTGCATGGCTTGTCGTCCCGGTCAAGAGAATTGAATGCGCCAAGTAAATGAGACGCTTGCAATTAAGTTACGAGCACATCTCATGCCACCCAATCAATGAGTTCTTGTTTCTGGAACGTATGAAACGGCACTGCAAAAGGCCTCCATTCAATTCTGATTGGCAGAATCACCCGGTTTTGCTGACAGTTTTTTGACCAACGTGGGCGAGATGCGACCAATCCCCGGAATTGAACAGGTTGCTGATCGTGCTTGTTGAAATGAAGTTTGCGAGTATGCCGGGAAATGGGATCTCGAATGGCGCGCCAGCCGATCGTGGCATAAGCCTTGCAGTTGTGTTTACTCCATCACGCGAACCCAAATTGAATGCGTACAGGGTTTGCATCAACAAGTCGACTGAAAGGGCTATTTCAATGGCATTGGAAACACAAATGAGCCTGACCGACGAAACGCTCAAGACCCTGAACGATCTGATTCAGGTAAACGTGGATGCCCAAAAGGGGTTTGAAGAGGCGGCAAGCGAAGTCAAAGACACCAAACTATCCGGCATGTTTCGCGAACTCGCCAAGGAGCGGTCATGCCAGTCGCTGGAATTGCAAAGCCTGGTCTTGCAAAACGGCGAAAAACCACCCACGGATGGTTCGATCACAGGAATGGCTCATCGCGCCTGGATGAACTTGCGGACCACACTCGGTGGTGGCAATCAGGTGATCCTGAATGAAGCCGAGCGTGGAGAGGACCACATCAAGGCCAAATACGAAAAAGCCCTCAAGTGCTGTGCCGGAAGTGCCGTAACCGACGTGCTTAACCGCCAGTACATCGCAGTCCAGAAAGCACACGACCAGGTTCGCGACTTGCGAGATTCCTGTTGTGCGTAGGCTTCGCACGGGTCCCATTTGAACCCGATCGACAACGACCCCGGTCGCGCCATCGCGACCGGGTTTTTCAGCAAAGCGCCTCGAACAGATTCGATTTTTATTTGGTCGTCAGGAGAACGACGACCCGCCTTTGCGCGCCAAAAACAGCTTTATGACT
>JAYVKA010000547.1:0-8092 GCA_043768885.1 Planctomycetota bacterium | reverse complement strand
GTGTGCGTCTTTGTTCGCAAAAAAGTCGGATGATCGGGCGTCACAAGCATCCGCCACTCCTGGCCGGACGATTCCAGTGCTTTCATGACCGGGCCAATGATGTGATGGTCAATCGATTCCATCGCCGCAATTTTTCGATCCGTCCGGCCTTCGTGCGAAGCCTCGTCCGTGGCTTCGACATGCACAACCACCAAATCAAATTTCCGGATCGCATCCACGGCATGCTTCCCCTTGGCCGCATAGTCCGTATCGATATAGCCCGTCGCACCTGGCACGCTGATGTTTTCCCAGCCAATGAGTTTTGCCAACCCCCGCAACAAATCAACCGCCGTAATCATTGCACCACGAACGCCATGCAGTCTCTCGAACGACTCCAGCTTCGGTTTCTTGCCAAGGCCCCACAACCACATATTCGTCGCCGGCAATTCTCCGGCCACCACGCGGGCCCGATTGACCGGATGTTCGGCGAACCAGTCAACACTGGCCGACATCAAGTCACTCAAAATGCCACTCCCGGGCCCTCGCGGAAAATCATCGGCAACGGGTTTGTCTGTCAAATCGTGAGGCGGCGTTCCACGCGTGTCCCTCGAGAACGGTGCTGGTTTTTCCGCTGTCGGACGCCAGACCGCGAGGTTTCGATAACTCACACCGGCAACAAACTCGATGGGCAATTCGGCCGACACATTTTGCTGTGCCGTCACGAGCAGCTGTTTCGCCTGTTCACTGGAAATATGTCCGGCGGTAAAACTGCGCATCACCTGGTCCTGGATCGTGACCAGATTACAGCGAATCACCCAGTCGTCATCACCCAGCGAAATATCCTGGGCGGCAGCTTCCAGCGGAGCTCGTCCCGTAAAGTGTTTGTTCGGGTCGTAACCGAACAGACTCAGGTTCGCCACGTCCGAACCGGGCGTCAAATGTTTGGGCGTATGATTGGCCCGACCGACGACTCCCCGTTTGGCCAGTGCATCTGCATGGGGCGTGTCGGCGGCTTGCAGCGGCGTTCGATTGCCCAAATCGGCTTGCGGTTCGTCAGCGACTCCGTCCGGAATGACGATTACATATTTCACAAATGGGACTTTCTGTCAGTCAAGAAAAAGTAGTTGGCGGGGTCCGCTATGCGGACCAACTTTGTGGACCAATCTGATGTCGTCGAATGGGGCTGGTCCGCACAGCGGACCCTGCTCCCAAAAATTACTTTCACCGAAACTCAATCCAGAATTTTCAAATGTTCCACGGTTTGATAGCCTGCCGGCAAACCCCGAATCCTCGCGAGTGCCGCCTGAATTATTTGCGGAACCGATTCGTGAGTCAGGATGACCAGGGGAATATTCCCTTCCGCGTTCCGGTCGTCGTCATGCTGGTAGACCGAAGCAATCGAAACGCCTTCTTCTCCCAGTACACCGGCAATCGCAGCCAACACTCCGACCCGGTCCGGCACGGAAAACCGCAGATAGTATCGTACCGGCAATGTATCCAGTTCCGATACCGGTAGGGGCGAATTGTTCCCCGACCACAACTTTAAATTTCGAAATGTTATCGCCGCCCTTCCCGTCGCAATATCGATCATGTCCGCAACAACAGCCGAAGCGGTCGGCATCTGGCCCGCCCCCTGGCCATGAAAAAAAACGCGGCCGACAAAATCACCAACGACACTGATCGCATTGTAATTCTCCCGGACCTCGGCCAGCGGCGTTCCCTTGCGAACCAACATCGGAGCGACACTCAACTGCAAACTGTTTCCACGTGTCTCACCGTCAGCAATCAGCTTGATTCGATAGCCAAGATTACTGGCATATCGAAAATCCGCGAGATCGAGCGAGTCGATCCCGCGCCGCGGAATCTGGTCCCAGCGAACAGCACTGCCAAACGCGAGGTGAGCCAAAATCGACAGCTTCTGGGCCGCATCTGTGCCATCCACATCCATTGCCGGATCGGATTCGGCGTACCCCAGAGACTGGGCCGCCGCAACGGCATCGTCATACGAAGTTCCGTTTTGGTCCATTTCGGAAAGGATGTAGTTCGATGTCCCGTTCAGGATTCCCCGAATCGAACTGATCCCGTTGGCCGACAGGCACTGGCTAATGTTCGCGATGATCGGAACGCCACCGGCGACAGACGCTTCGAAAGCGATCGTTCGCCCCAGTTCCCGCGCCCGGTCAAACAACTCCGGACCATGCTCGGCCAGCAACGCTTTGTTCGCCGTCACGACATCCTTACCACTTTCCAACAGCCGCAACAGGATCGTCCTCGCCGGCTCGATTCCGCCCATCAGCTGGGCCACGATCGTAACGTCCCGGTCCGCCAACAATCGCTCCAGATCGTCGGTCAAAATATCGTCAGGCAGTTCGACATGGCGGAGTTTTTTCAAATCTCGAACGACAATGTGATTCAGCCACAGAATCCGCCCGGCATGCCGCGCCGTCCGGTCCCCATGGTCCAGCAACAACCGCGCCGCCCCAGTCCCAACCGTCCCCAGCCCCACCAGCGCCACATGTGTCTTTTCAGTTCGCGTCAAAGCGGAGGCCTTCGATTTTCAATTTGGGGGAAGTTGATTTTGAAACGATCAGGTTTGGCGATCAAAATCATTACCCGAACGCAAGTCATGAAGCCGCACAATTACTGCCCCCTCCCCCCCAAAACGCCTGCAAGGGAAGCGAATCAATCATGTTATCAAAGGCCGCACCCCGGCGTTTTGGGGGAGAGGGAGCACATCTTGTTTGCAACTGTCAACATCCCCAGAAACACCATCTCGTCTCTCGCTGATGCTTCGGCTAACTACTGCTTCACATCACCTGACTGCCAAACAATTTCCCCGGTAGCCATTCGTTTGTAAATGCCGATCGAGTATTGCGAACAAAAAAAGCCGCGAGTTTCCGGATTGGAAACTCGCGACTTGTGTTTTACCGCGTTATCGAAACTGAAACTATTGTACCGAAAAGTCTTTCAGGTGTTCGTTCGTCTCGGCCAGCTTTGCCAGCTGAGACTTGTAATCCACGTCTGGCTTCGAAACCTCGAAAGAGCAGACCATTTTGCCGGTGTCAGTTTTGATGTTTTGTACGCCATCAATCGATTCCAATGCAGCTCGGACCGAGCTGGCACAACCCCCTCAGGTCATGTTTGGAACATTGAGCGATACAGTCGTCAGTGCCGGCATTGCTGCCGTTGACGAAGTTTTGGCATTAGTCGTTGCGACCCCGGCACTGCCCGTGCTCGATGTCGTTTTTTCCGCAGCCGGCTGACAACCGGTCATAATGACCAGTGCACATGTCAAACAGGTGGCGGCAAGCAAGCGTTTCATGGCTTGACCTCCAAAAGTGTTTAAAAAAAGAAACCAGACGTACCGACGATCATCGCCGAATTGTCAAATAGAATCAACTGATTTCCATAAATTCTTTGCGATGTGAGACATTCCGACACAAGCAAAAACCTTCAACTATCAGCCAATTGCCTTGGGCGAAGCCAAAGAAGCACCGGCGAGCCGTGGGGCCGGGAGGCACCGGGTAGAGTCTCTGGCCCAACCGCTCACCGCGTCACGGCTCACAAAATGGCGGCGTCCAGCCAGGAGGTAGTAAATCCAGCCAAGATTCCTCCCGCAAAGGACTACTCGCGCAACGGAGGGAGGTTTAGCAACCTCCACAACCCCAGTTCGTAGGCGCGTTGTGCGAAGGCCCATCGACCCCGCACCAAATTCGCTGCACTCGTCTTTCGCCTCACTCACGTCCCGAAACCTGATACCGGAACCTGATTCCCTTCCCCCCTCTACCCATTCTTCGCCGTAACCTTGTCGGAATAATCCCCATACTTCCCTCCGTACTTTTGTCCGGCTCCGTAATAGCCATTGGCGTTGCCGTAATACGCGCCGTAGTAACCTTACTCGCAATAGTGCGGGTTCTCATCGACACCATTTACCAATACGCCAACCAGTTTGCCTCCGGCCCGGGTCAGGCTCTCGCGGGACTTTTGTGAAGTCACTTTGACTCCCTTCCGAATCCGAACAACCAACAGAATTCCATCGACCAGCGAACCCAATACGCACGGATCAGCGACTGGCATGACTGGTGGCGAATCGACAATTACAAAATCGTAGTGTTCACGGGCCTCGCTCAACAACTCCGCAAGTTTTGGATGGCCGACCATTTCGCCTGGATGTTTCGCGCGGGAACCAGCCGTAATCACAAACAGGTTTTCGTTGGTCATCGGACGAACGATTTCCTCCAGCGACGAATCTCCATTCAGGTAATCGATCAGTCCCGGGCCAATTTTTTCGCCGAAGTATTGATGAACCCGGGGGCGACGCATGTCAGCATCGACCAGCAAAACACGCTTCCCTGCCTGGATCATCGAAAGTGACAGGTTACAGGCAGTGGTTGATTTTCCATCGCCCGGCGAAGGGCTCGTACACAGGATGCTCCGGATATCCTCACGCCCAGCCGCGTAAAACAGCGCCGTGCGAATCCCGCGAAACGATTCCGTAAAGGATGAATTCGACTGATGCGCCGAAATCAGGTTGGGCGAGCCACTGGACTGTTTGCCGGCAACACGCACGCGGGGTATTTTTCCCATGACCGGCGCACCAAGGCGCTCAAAAATCTCGTGTGGTTTGCGGAAAGCCAAATCTGCCCGGTCAATCAACAAAGCCAACCCGGCACCTATCCGGGATGCAATCAAAACGCCGTAACCAACCGACTTGGGCAAACTCGGAGCGATCTTCGAACCGGGTCCCGGCGAATCAAGCACCCGGACCTTGACCATGTTGTAGTTCGAGGACAATACGTTGATCTCCGACAAACGGTCCAGGATTACGCGAACGGAATCCCGTTTTTCCTCGATCTGTTTTTGGAGAATATTCAACTCGACCACATCACCCGAAATCTTGGAAGCACTTGTCCGCACGGAAGCGAGTTCGACTTCCCGTCGCTCGATGGCATTGTTCAATCGCATCGCATCGGCTTCCATCTGGGTCACGTACAAGCCGATCGATTGCCGTTCCGTCTCCCGTTTTTGCTCCTCCCAGGTTGGCCCGTTTTCGGCCAATGTTTTGGCCTCGTCGATTTCTGCCTTGGTTCCAATCCCTGCCATCCGAAATTGCTCCCGCATCGCTTCGGCACGGGTCAATTCGTTTTTTAGAAATCCAAGTTGATCGTCCAGTTGTTGCAATTGGGGATGGCCCCCAACGCGAACTTTCCCCAGCCGCTGCCGCTCGGTCAGAAGCATGAAATACCGGTCCGAAATCAGATTTACCCGGGTTTCCGCATCACGCAATTCATAGATACTTGCCTGAGTCCCAACTCCTACCTCCGACTTGATCGACGATTCCAGCCTTTGTTCATACTCCATCCCCATGAATTTCAGGGCCTCAATCGCCACCACCTTGATCTGGTTTTGGTCTTTCGATTCAATCGCCCGCGAATCTGCTGCCAACCGGTCCAAAATATCCTGAAGCGTTGTTTCATCGCGACGCTGCTCCAACATCAATTCCCTTTTGGAAACCATTTCGATTCGGTAACCAACGGTCCAGTATCCTTGAACGCGCCGGATACAGTCAATGAATTTTCGCAAGCAAATGGCAAAAGACGACACATCGATCGTCGCCGCAATCGCACAACATGCATATTCAAAACAACTGGTCGAAACGAAAGTGCCCCGGCCAATTCATGCTCCCCCCCCAGGTTGGGTTGCCTATTCCCCAATTGGTTTTCGGGTAATCGACGATTCTACGAGTCCGCGCGAAACGACGATCCAGGGGGGCTCGCAGCCGCGTCCACTTACTGTTACCCGCAATTTGAACCGTCCGACGAGAATCCGGGGGAAACCAAACCAGCCAAGCCCCCCAATCGGAACATACCACCCAGTCGAATGGGACTCTGTTCGGCTAACAACCTCGATTGCCTGTTGCCAACAAGGGGATGAAAACTACATTGGAAAGATTGAGAACGCTGTAGGTCTTGCTGAAGTGGGCCTTATCCAAACCGAACTAGAGGACGCCAGGCTGATACCTCAGCCCCGTTTGGCCCGAATTTGGGCTCTTTCAATTTCAAATAGCAACACGAATTCAGGAAACAGATTTGTTTGTCACGCAAAGTGCCCGGCAAATCGGGAGTTTTCCCAAATGCGCTCCGATCCATTGAAAACCCAAAAACCAAAAAAGGCAAAGCCAAAAAGGTCAGGTCCATTTCGAGGACAGACTTTGATCCAATTCCCGACAGTCCAGGTCAAATGGTTCTTTGCTCGACGATGCGTTTTCTGGTTCAGTGCGATTTGTTCACACTGACGATATGACGCGAAACAAACTGCCTATTCAAAAACAGGGTGTGTCACCCAGGGGAACGGAGTGCGCGCCGAACGAATTCCAAATTTCATTCCATTAACAACATTGATACCGCAACCCAGCCGTTTCAAAACTGGACCCAGTCAAGCAAGATGGATCGTAGTGGATTTTGCCAAAGATCCCCACCCTGAAGGATCTAAACCAAGATCCACTTGGGCCAGAATCGCAAGGTGCAAGTAAGGCCGCACTAGATATTCGCGCTGTGCGAGGGTCTCCCGACTTCGCACCCATACGGCAATAGCCATTCATGAAACCTGACCCCAACAGCAACAATTTGACTCGCGGAGTAACCGCGTCGCAACAATTCGGGCACCTCCCGGTTCCCGAATTACTGCTGCATTTGCGGATTCCAATCCTCGCGGCTCTGCATGTCGCCGTGTTCAGTACTGCTTACTGCATTTCGTTTCTGCTGCGCTTCGATTTCAATATCCCCGACGACTACGTCAACTTGATGTGGTTGACCATGCCCGGTGTGGTCGCACTTCAGATCCTGGCGTTTGTGATTTTCAAATCGTTCCAAGGTTGGTGGCGTTATGTAACGTTTCGGGACCTCGTAGGTTTTATCAAACCACTTGCGGTCAGCTTTGTGATCATTTGGGCTGCCAACATGGTGGTACCACCCAAGATGGTTCCGCGCGCCGTTCTGCTGACGCATTTTGTCCTGAGCGGATTGTTGATCAGCCTCGTTCGATCCAGCTGGCGGGTGGCCAACGAAGGCCTGGCAGCTCTTTCCACACCGGCTCAGTCTCGTGTGCTCGCCTTTATGATCAGCAATCACCATGACACTCTGGTTCTGGCCAACCAAATCAACAGTCAACGAAATTCCACCACCAAAATCGTTGGGCTCCTCACGTTTGAAAAACGGACCCATGGTGCATCCCGGGCCGGCATTCCCATTGTGGGATTCCCCGAAGATGCCGAACGATTTACCGCCCGTTATGGAGCCAAAGAAGTTTGGCTGGTCGCCGGTTCCGTTCCCGGCAATTTGTTGGGCGAACTGAAATCGCTTTACGATGGACTGGGACTCAAAACACGGGTCATCCCCGCATCACTTGACCGGTATGCCGGCGGCGGATTCGTCCCTGTCCGGGAGATCAATATCAATGACCTTCTGCAACGTCCGGCCGTCGAGTTGGACAACAGCGGCATGTCATCCGAACTGGCTGACAAACATAATCTTGTAACTGGCGCGGGCGGAAGTATCGGTTCGGAATTATCCCGCCAGTTGCTCCGGTTTCACCCCTCCGATCTGATGCTGTTGGACCACCGGGAAAACAGCGTCTTCATGATTCACAACGAATTGACCGGTGTTGCCAATGACACTACTGTTCTGCACCCGGCCGTCGGCGACATTCTCGACTCCGCCCGAATGCACGCGCTGTTCGATTCGTTCCGCCCCGAAATTGTCTATCACGCAGCCGCACACAAACATGTCGGTCTGATGGAGCTGCACCCCGGCGAAGCCATCAAGAACAATATCCTGGGTATTGGACATGGGCGAGCAGGTGAAGATCCCCGCCCTGATTTCACTCAGAAGGGAAGGGTGAGAAGGAAAGAAGGGTAACGGGAATCAGGCAACGGGTATCAGAAAACATTGCCATTTGCCATTGGTCTCTCGACACCCGACACCTGACACCCGACACCCGCTTCCTGACACCCGCTTCCTGACACCCGAAACCATTTCCTTCCCAGCCTCTCCCTTATCTAAATCATGACCTCCTCCTCTCCCTCCGCCCTAATCCCCCACCTCGAATCCCGTTC
>JAYVKA010000546.1:0-2087 GCA_043768885.1 Planctomycetota bacterium | reverse complement strand
GTTCCTGGATGAAAACCGGCTGGAAGCGCCCGATATCGACATCGACTTTTGCAAAGACCGTCGCGGCGACATCATCCGCTACGTCAAAGACAAATACGGCGAAGAAAGTGTGGCCCAGATCGGTACATTCGGTACGATGAAAGCCCGCGCCGCCATCAAAGACGTGGGCCGGGCATTGGGTATTCCTCTGGCACGCGTCAATCAAGTTTCGGCCATGGTGCCCGATCAATTGGGAATTTCGCTGGACCAGGCCATTGCGAAAAGCGAAGAGCTGAAAAAAGTCTACGAGGGAGATCCGGAAATCGCCGAGTTGCTGGATTTTGCCCGCAAGCTGGAAGGACTGGCGCGAAACATCGGCACCCACGCGGCGGCCGTCGTGATCGGCGATGGTCCGCTCACTGATTACGTTCCACTTGGACGCGTCGCCGGCAAAACCGACGTCATCACGCAATGGTCGATGAAAGACGTTGAAGATGCCGGACTGTTGAAGATGGACTTTCTTGGCTTGCGTACGTTGACAATTTTGCAAAACACCGTTGACTTGATCGAGCAAACGACAGGCAAACGAATCGACATCTTGAAATTACCGCTTGACGACAAATCAACGTTTGACTTGCTGCAAAGTGGCGAAACAAAAGGCGTGTTCCAATTGGAAAGCGGCGGCATTCGTGACTTGCTGCAAAAGATGAAGCCCGACCACTTCAACGACATCATTGCCACCAATGCGCTCTACCGTCCCGGTCCACTCGAAGGTGGCATGGTTCAGCAATACGTCGATGTGAAAAACGGACGCCGCCCGGCTGAATATAAACTCGATGTGCTCAAAGAGATCCTGGAAGAAACTCACGGCGTGATGGTTTACCAGGAACAAGTCATGCAGATCCTCAATCGCCTGGGCAAAATCCAGTTGGCTGCTGCGTACACTTGCATCAAGGCGATCAGCAAGAAGAAAGAATCGTTGATTGCCAAGAACTACGAGCAGTTTATGACCGGTGCGGTCGAACAGGGCTTGGCAAAAAAAGACGCCCAGGAAATGTGGGACATGATTCTCAAGTTCGCGTCCTATGGATTTAATAAAAGCCACAGCACTGCCTATGCGCTCGTTGCATGGCAAACTGCGTATCTGAAAACGCACTACCCGGTCGAGTTCATGGCAGCCTTGTTGACGGGTGATATTCCTGGCCGCAACTTCACCAGCAAAGACTCGCTGGTTGAGCACATGGAAGACTGCGACCGTATGGGGATCGAAGTGGTCGCACCCAACGTCAATCAATCGGATGTCAACTTCACCGTTGCCGATGGAAAAGTCTACTTCGCCATGTCGGCAATCAAAGGCTGCGGCGTTTCAGCGGCCGAGTCCATCGCAGCGGAACGAAAAAACAAGGGACCGTTCAAGAGCCTGTTCGATTTCTGCGAACGAATTGAAACGAGCCAATGCAGCCGTTCCTCAATTGAAACGCTGATCAAGGCGGGAGCGATGGACTGTTTCGGAGTTCATCGTTCGCAGCTTTCTGCGGCGGTCGATCGGGCTTTACAATCCGGTGCTGCCGTGTTGGCTGACAAAAAGAGCGGACAAAAGAGCCTGTTTGGGGGAGATGAAGATGAGGACGATGGCGATCAAGTCTCCGCTCCCATCGATTACCCGGTTCTGCCGGAATGGGAAGAGCGGGAAAAACTGGCAGCGGAGAAAGAGGTGTTGGGGTTCTACCTGACCAGCCATCCCCTGGCGGCCTTTGAAGACCAGTTGAAGCGTTATTGCTCGCACAAAACATCGGGATTAACGGGAACCAAGGATCGCGATCGAGTCAGCTTGGGTGGCATGATATCAGCAGTCAAACAGTCGCACGTTAAAAATCCGCGAGATCAGAATTCACCGACAAAATATGTCATGTTCGACCTGGAAGACGTCGAGGGAAAGATTCGTTGTATCCTCTGGCCGCAGGACTTCGCGCTGTTTGGGCAGTTTGTCGTGGCCGATGCAGTGGTCGTGTTGCAAGGGCGGCTGGATTATCGCGGCGGTGATGAAGCGAACTTGATCGTCGACAAGATCATTCCGCTCGAACAGCTTGATCAGAACTTGACGCAGG
>JAYVKA010000545.1:0-16408 GCA_043768885.1 Planctomycetota bacterium | reverse complement strand
TTGGCCAAAATGATAGACAAACAAAAATCGTTCGACATCGACGACGAAGCGGAAAGCGAATTTGGCCATGAAGTTGAACAGGTACTTGCTTTCGCCGATTCCAGGCTCTCCGAAGTGTTTGACCGGTACGCTCTGGCACTGGACGCGGGGGACATGGAGGCAGCCGACTGCATACTGTTGGAGTACCCGGAAGTCGGCGAAGAGTTTCGCGTGCCGTTTCGGGGGCTTTATCTGCTCGAGCGCGCTGCGCGGCAACAGAAATTTGAGTCTCGTCAGGCAGATTCGGTCGAGCCGGCGCGGCTGGGCGATTTCGAGATCGGTTGTGAACTTGGCCGGGGCGGGATGGGGATTGTCTACGAAGCGCAGCAGATTTCGCTGCGTCGCAAGGTCGCGCTCAAGATACTTCCCTTTACTGCCGTGCTGGATCCGCGCCAGGTCGCCCGCTTCCGCAACGAAGCCCAGGCGGCCGCGTCCCTGCACCATCCGAATATCGTTCCGGTGTATGGCGTCGGTTGCGAACGGGGGGTGCATTACTACAGCATGCAGTTGATCGAAGGCCAAACGATGGCCGAGTTCGTTGAGCAGTTTCGCAGAACTGACCAAGAAAACAAACAAGCCGCTCGGGGTGCTGAGACGGTCGAAAACCGGAGCACCGTTGTGTCGATCAACACAAAACATTACGTACAACGCATGATGGAAATCGGAGTGCGTGTTGCCGAAGCAATTCACTTTGCCCACGAAAACGGGATCGTGCATCGCGATATCAAGCCTTCGAATTTGTTGCTCGACCAGTCGGGAAAAATATGGGTCGCCGATTTTGGTTTGGCTCGAGGTTGCGGAACGCCGAACCTGACGTCCCAGGGCGAGTTGCCTGGAACACTGCGATACATGAGCCCGGAACAAGCGGCGGGTCGAAACAACCAGGTCGATTTTCGAACCGACATCTATTCACTCGGCGTCACACTGTATGAACTGTTGACCCTGCGTCCGGCCTTTGATGCGACGGATCGCATGCAATTGCTCGCGGCAATTGATCGGACAGAACCAGCATCGTTGCGTTCAATCAATTCCGCGATTCCGGTTGATTTGGAAACCCTGATTGACAAAGCGATCGCAAAAGAACCAGCTGCCCGCTATTCAAGCGCGCAGGAGTTTGCCGATGATTTGGCCCGATGCCTGGAGGGCAAGTCCATTCTGGCCAAACGCAAAACGGCACTTGATCGCTGCATGAATTCGGTTGCCAAACATCGCTGGCTGGTGGCGGGAGTCGGTGCGGCACTGCTTGTAACTGCGCTCGTCGCAGTGGTGATCGCCTCGGTGTTCTACAACCAGCGTCAACGGGAACATGCCTCGGCGGAACAGGCCCGATTCTATTTGCAACAGGCCCACAAATCGGTCGATCGATTTGGGATTAAACTGTCGGATCAACTTTCCGGAATTCCGGGGACCGATCCGCTGCGGGCAAAACTTTTGACGGAAGCGATCGGCTACTACGACGACTTTCTGAAACTTGCCGGAGACGCGTTAGAATTGAAGTTCGAACGGGCGATGGCGGTATCGCAGTTGGCAATGCTTTACGCGCGGGCGGGCGATGACAGTTCAGCTTTGCAGAGTTTTGATTCGGCGGTTGCCCAATTGGCGGAGTTGTCCGAGTATCCCGAAGCCGCAATCGAGCAGGCGGTTTGCTACGACAGACTGGGGCTGCTGCAAAAAAGACAAGGTGATTTTCCCGCTGCCGAAAACTCGCTGAACAAGGCTCTTGCGCTGTTTGATTCATTCGATGCATTGATTCGAAACCGCACGGATGTACTTGTTGCATCGGCGCAAACCCGGGCCAACCTGGGCTCGCTGTTCCAGGCGAAGGGGCGATTGCCAAGAGCGACCGGGCAATTTGAACAGGCCCTCTCCTTACTCGCTTCACGGGTCAAGGATTTTCCGACCCTTGATTCGTACCTGGAGGACGCCGAGCTCTGGAGTGCGTATTTCAAAATCAACGGCAACCATGTGGCGGTCCTGAAAGAGATCGATTTGGCCCGCGCCGAGCAAACACTACGTCTGGCAATGCATGCTCTTGAATTGGCCAACTCGGTACTTCGGAAACATGGAGAAAGTACGGGCGACAGTTCGTCAACACATTCCGGTAAAACTCGCGATTTTGAAATCGCCGAACTGGCCAAAGAGAATTCGGAACATTTCGCCGACATGCAAAACAATCTGGCTGTCATACTTTGCCACAAGGGCCTTCTGCCGGAAGCTGAGGAACTTGTTGGAAATGCGATTGCGTACTGGCGAGACAGGTTGGTGCAGGCTCCATTGGAATTGAATTCGGCGGATCGATTGGCGACGGCACTCAATACCCTGGGAGAGATCCAGTGGCGCAATCAAGAGAGCGGTTTGGGCGATGAATCTTTTGCCGAGGCAGAAAAATTACTGCTGAGCGTCGCTGGGCAATTTCCCGGCCGCCCGGAAACGCTTAGCCGGCTTGGGGGAGTCTTGCACAACCGGAGTCTTGTTGCCCACCAGCACCAGCGTGATGCCGAGGCATGCGAAACGATCGCGCGGGCCATTGAGTTTCAAACGAGGGCTGTCGAATTGGTGCCCGAAAACACCGGGTACGAAAATCTGCTCAAAACTCATCGACAGGCAAAGGATGCATTTGCGGCAGCGGCTCCTGCTGCCGTACCTGACGTCAAATCCAATGGGTCAAACTTGACCAATCCAACTTCCTTCGACCGCTTGCTCAATTGATACTGAATCACCATGAACAACAGAAACCAACTATTCAAAAAACGTGCGCTCAAACGGTCCGCGACAGCGTTGGCTGGACCAGGGCATTTTGCATTCGACCGGCTGGAATTCCGTCAGTTGCTGGCGATTGACTGCTCAGCCGTTGTCCTCGGACAATTCACGTGCGATCCTGTGGGCAACTCGAACACGAATTGCAATTATGTCGGACAAGTAGAGTGCCATTTGAGCCAAGCCAGTCAAGACAAGGGTGCCTACTCGGATCAAAATCCGGATTCCGGACACGGTCACGATTGTAAACACAAAGCGGATTCCGACATGCCGTATTTGGATACGCTATCATTGTTAAGCTACGTCGGAAGTACAAACAACAACACGTCATTTGACCTTCAAGGTCGGGCCGTTGCGTACAACGATCCGGGCGGTCAAGGCACGAACTCTGCGCCTCCCGTCACGAATGCTGGGCAGGCTGGCGCAATCAATCCGCCGCAAGGTAACACGCTTCCCAACAACCCGCCGTCGGAAAAGGACAATCTTTTCAGCGGTAGTAGTTCCACCGCAAGTGCTTACGATGCTGGCGAGATGCGGACGAGTTTGCCAGCAGAACATTTTCTTCAACCTGTTTCGCTGATGGCGTCAAGCGAGACTGATTCGGCAATACCAGGTGGATCCCGCGATCTCAAAGTTGGCCGCGATTCCTGGTTTTCGAAACTGCAGTCGGTCGAGGAATCCAAAATGGCTGCGGCACCGGTTCGTTCGGGATTGATCGATCACCACCAAACCTTTTCACTGGTCAGTTCCGAAACGTCGATTGCGGGACAGGCAAGTGAATCGTCGAATAATGCGGAGCAGTCGGCAACGACTCTGGAACATGCGGCAAGAGATGCGATGATTGCCGACTATCGTGCCGATGGTATCGAAAAAGACACCGGGGGACTTTGGGAGGCTGATCCCGACGCCGATTCAACTTTTTTGTCTGAACATGAGGGAGTGATCATTGCTTCCGGTTTCAATCCGTTTGAAGTGTTGGCTGATGCTCGAGTTGGAAATCGTTGGCCGTGGCCAGACGGTCTTCCAATTGAATTGCCCGTCTCGAATGGTGGTCTGCGGATGCCCTTGATTCCGTCATCGCTGGTCGATGATGTCCATTCCATTCATGCAATTGAATCGGCGATCTTTTTTGCGGTTCTGGCCTCCAGTTACCCACGACGAAAACTGGACGAAGAAGCAGCGATTCCATGGCGTGGCTTGAAGCAACAGACGTTCCATCGCTCGTCAATCGTTGATCATGAAAGTTGGCTTAACCGCTGGTTTACGGCAAGTATTGCCTGGATACAGGGATTTGCACCGGTTCAACGCCAATTCCGTCGCGGTTCAAATTTCGCGTAGTGGACGAGGTTACGAGGCCAGGTGAAATTGCCAATGACAAGGGACTTGTAGGCTCGCCCGCTACAGCTTTTCGCGGTAATTCGGCCGATTTTTGATCGTTTTCGGTTGGTAGCGTGACAATTTCATTCGCAACTGGCCTAGAAGAGTAGCCGACATTCAGTTGTCATCCGGGCTGCAATGAATGAGTCCACTTGCCATACGCTTCTGCCGGATCGGCGATTACAGAAAATTCACTGCTGTGAACGAAGGAAAGTCATGAAAAAGCGCATCGTTGGAAATCGCCGACCATCCACATTGGTTTATGAGTCGCTCGAATTTCGTCAGATGTTTGCCTATTTTGGATTCGGCTTTCCTGTGACACTGCACTTGCCCCAGGACGCTTCGGCAACGGTTCAAACCGGTCTGACAACTGCACCCGATATTTCGCTACAGCCCGAACACGGCGAATTGCAGTTTGACAATGACAACGGAACATTGACGTATCGCCCGGACATGGGCTTTACCGGTGCTGACACCTTTCAACTGGCTGATCAAACGTACACGATGCGAGTTTGGGAACCGGTCTATGCCGTTTCCGACTGGGCTCATGTGCGTCCGGGAACATCATCAACAATCGATGTTTTAGGTAACGACTATTCGTTTCGAAAAACAGGGGATGCATCTCAAATCAGCTGGAGCCAACAATGGGGCAACAACGATTTTCAGTGGCAACGAGACGCCTCCGGATTTCGGATCGTTGGGGTTGCGGGCAACGTTGCCGGAACATTCCTGATTTCGGGCGATGGTCGGTCGTTGGACTACACTCCGGCAGAAGGGTTTTCTGGTACGGATTCCCTGACCTACACACTGGAAGATGCCTCGGGGCATCGCTCGGAAGCAAAAGTGACGATTGACGTATCGGAACAGGACGTCAATGGCCGTTACTTTGTCAGTGAAGGTCAATGGAAGCAGCATCGGATCGACGACTGGCTGGAGAGCTACTCAAGTTCACTGACGAATGGTTACTACGGCGGTCGAAACTGGCTGGTCGATGCCAGGACTCTGGTTCTGACGGCTACAATAACTGCCGGATAAAATAACCGGACGGATGCGTTTTCCCTGGATCAGGTGGCCAATGTCCAGGAAGGTGACATCGTCAAATCCCACGGCAGTTTCCTTTACTACGTTACGCACAACCGTGGGGAAGGCGAATTTGCATCGTATCTCTCCATTGTTGATGTGAGTGATCCTGCTGCGCCGACGATGGTCAGCACGACCGGTTTTGATCGGCGAATTCGCGATGTGTTCCTGGGTGAAGGCCGGGCCGCGGTTGTTTTCGACCAAAGTGTGATCACCACCATGGATCTTATGGATCCAGTCGATCCCGTTTTTGAGCTGGTAGTTCTGGACGTAACCATTCCGAAAACGCCCAGTGAAGTTTACCGGGCGACGATCGATGGCAGCTACCGGGAAGGCCGACTTATTGGCGACGAGCTGTTTGTGATCAGCGATTCCCCGGATACGGGCGGTCCGGCTCCATGGCAATTGATTGACGATTCCATCACCATTGCTGTTTCGCCTGGCGATTACATTAACGCGATGATCGCACGGGACAGCAATCTTGGGCTGCCAACGATTACGATCGATTCCCAAGGCGTCCCGAAAACAATCGCCGTTGGTGCCAACCGGATTGTCAACCGCGAAAACACGGAAAGCGCCACTTTGGTGACGACTTTTACTTTGCAAAGTAACACCGGCACTCCGGTTGATGTTGATCTTGTGGAATCGGCCTACTTTCAGACAGTCTATGTATCGACAACCGGCATATTTCTCTTTGACGGTGATTCAGTCATCAAAATGTCTTTTGTCGTGGACGGAACCGGCGTCGAATTTGCGGCTGATGGCCAACTCAATGGAAGATTGTTGAGCCAATTCGCGGCGGATGAGCATGAAGGCTATCTCCGGGTCGCGCTAACTGACTGGACAGACGGCAGCTCAGACGTTCGTATCTTCAACCAGATTGATGATCAACTCGTCGTGGTCGGCAGGATCGATGACATTGCTCCAGGTGAGCGCATCTATTCAACGCTGTTTGCCGAAGAACAGGTTTTTGTCGTGACCTTTCGCCAGATCGATCCCCTGTTTATGATTGATCTGAGCATCCCGACTGATCCAAAGATTGCTGGAGAACTGAAGTTACCGGGAGCGTCAGGTTATCTTCAGCTGATCGGCGACGATTTGTTGCTGGGCATTGGACGCGATGCTGTAATGGGGCGGTTTACGGCGCTGCAGATTTCACTGTTCGATGTTTCCGACCCGAGTTCGCCAAAGTTGCTGGACCGATATACATTCGACGGTGGTCACTCGACAATGACGCCGCTGATCGAATGGCTTGGAAACGCACCGGAACATCACGCGTTGACATTTGATCCGACAACCGGAACACTTGCACTGCCAATTTTTTCGATGGTTGGCTGGAATAACGTTGGAGAGCAAATTCTTAACGACGAAACATCGGCTGTTTCGCTGTTTCAAATTGATCGGGAACATGGGATTCGCGCAACCGGTCAGGCTGATTTTGACAGCCGTGCCCTGCGCACGATAATTGTCGGCGACAACCTGGTCTATCTGTCGGAGGATGGACTGAAGACCGCCAGCCGATTGGCCCCGTCCGAAACCCTCGCCAGCATGAAGTTCCCCACAGACCAGGCCACAAGACTGGCAGCCCGTCCCGCATTGCCGCTGCCCGTGTTGCCTCCGCTTGTTGCGACACCTGAGGAGAATGTGTTCCCGGAAAGAATAGTTCCTTTTGGCAAGTGGCCGACCGTGACTATTGAGGAGACAGGCCCTGTAAGAGAGGAAGCCCCGACTTCCGCCGCGAACAATATCAACCTTGCCTCCTACTTAATCAACATCGAGCGCGATCACGGACCAACGCGTCCGATCAATTCCGATTTGGATTCGGACTTTGCGAAAACAGACCGTGACAGAATTTTCAGCCAAGGCGCATCGCCGGCAGGCCCGGAACAAACACGGCTTGGCAAAACCGGCAAATCGTTTGTGACGAATCAGGACTATCAAGTCAACGAATCGACCGGATCGACCGGATCAGATTCCCTTGACGCGTTTTTTGCCGGGCTGGATTTTGCGATGGACCTTGAGTCGTTTTCCATGTCGAACTGATTCCGCAACATAACCCGGGCGCAAAGACAGAACGAGCGAGTGGGAAACGACATGGCCCGAAGCTTTTTTGAAAAAATGTCTGACGAGTCGGTATTTGGTCTCATGCGGTAGCCTTGCCGCATTCGCACTCAAAATCATTGTTCCTGGCACATGTCATGCTCAGCCCATCCTCAGGGACTTTTGTTTTCTGCGGGCAATCCTCCCTGTGCCTACATGAGTGAGACAGCACCAAAGTTTTTATCAAAGCCTGCCGGTTTGGTTAACTTTGATGTGAGCGGCTGGAAAAAAAGAACCGAAAAGATCTCCGGAGGTTTCGGAGAAAGTCTTACGCCATGGTTTTTCGCGGGCCCACAAGCAACAGATTCTTCCGAAGCAGACCAAGGCACCAATTGGGTCATTTCTGTGCGTTGCTGCAGCGAGAGGGGCTTTACTCGTCGAATCTCACTCTTTGGCGGCGGCAGCGGGATTCGGGGTCGCTTTCACCCCGGCAAGGCGGCCGCAAGCCAAAAACGAACTGGCAAGAAACCCGGGAGTTGGCCGACTTTCGGCGTGAGCCATGCCGGCGTCACCGTTCTCAAGTGAGGATGTGGAAACACCTTTTTTCTGATTTTGACCTGAATGAAGACAACTGAAAACAGAAGTCGTTGTGTCGGAATCGGCCAGCAGTCGAACCCGACACACGTTTTGGTTAAACTTGTGAATCTGAGCGATACAATAATGACGAACAAAGCTTGACCATGGATCAACGGGATGTTTCGGACAGTACGCGGACGCTGGTGGTTTCTTACCTGAGTGTTCGCCGGGCGATCGGCGGAATCGGGTTGGCGTTGCCGGTCTTGCTTGGCCCGGTTGGATGGCTGGTGTTTGGGATTGAGATTCAGAACAACATCAGCAGCTACTACCACACGGTGCTGCGCGACGTGTTTGTTGGCGCGATGTGTGCGATTGGAATCTTTCTGTTTTGCTACCGCGGTTACGACTGGATCGAAAGCTGGACCGCCAACTTTGGTTGTTTGTCGGCCTTGGGTGTGGCCCTGTTTCCGCTTGATGCAAACAGTGACCCGCTCTACCAAAAATCGCTTATTGGCTACATGCACTCGTTTTTCGGAGGCGCGTTTTTTCTGACCCTGGCGTTCTACTCGCTCTATCACTTTCCCACACGGAAAAGCAAACCTCATGAAATTGCTACACACGAACTTGAACGCAATTTGATTTACTGGACCAGCGGCGTGGTGATTTTGGTCAGCATGTTGGCGATGGGTGCGTACCTGTTGTTGTTGCCCACAGAATGGAAGGACTGGCTGAACGGATACAATTTTCTGTTTTGGCTGGAGTGGATTGCCATCTGGAGTTTCGCCGCCGCGTGGCTAACCAAAGGCCGGGCAATTTTCGCCGACATCGCAGTCGATTTGATGGCCCTGCCGGTAGAACTGCTGAGGCGGCGAAGGTAGAAAATCCCGTAGAACGGGCACTCCTGCCCGTCGTTGATCCTGGCATTTGGTGTCGGACAAGAGTGCCCAACCTGCAGGTAATAGGGACTTGCGATTTTCGCCGGCAGCCCGATTTCCAGGCATTCAGTCTTCTTTTGAATCGAATGTTTGAACAGGACGATGCAGGACGATGAGGACGATGGACAGGCATTTCGCAAGATCAAGCTGGAAAATCAACTACGCCCACGGCAAACCCCAACTGCGTATCGAACGAGCTGTAAGCGTGATGGGCATTTGAACAGCAAGTACGCAACATGTATCGCAAGTTGAGTGACCAGCATTGCATAGAACACTGGTCCAGGCCGAACGGCAATCAATCCCGAACGATAGTCATTTCGGGCATCCAATACCGTATCGACTGCGTGCATTGTCTCGCACAGGCTGAAAAAGAATGACTCAAAACGCGGCGTCGAAACGCGCCCCAGAATCAAAATGGGCAACTCTCCTGCCAGTCTCCATTCACGCCGGACGAGCTGCATGTATTGTGATATCGCGCACGCGTTTCGCTTTTCTTCGGACAGACGGAAGATCGACTGCACGGTTGCTGCAAATCGCAGTTGAACATGTCGCCGGACCATCACGCGACGCAATTCAACCAGGCGGCCCGCCAGGTTGGTTTCCGAATGGGAGGCGTACTGCCATGGCGATTCGTTTGCGAGGAATGAAACAACTTGTCTCGAAAACTGTTCTCTCAAAGACCGCTCTGCCAAACCGTCCAGTTCCCGATCGACCGCGTCCATGGCAGCAATCAAATGGGCCAGATCCAATGACAAATCTGGTGTCAGTTCGATGCCAAAGGGATCTGTCAGTCGCCAGAATTCTGCGTGGAGGCTGCGGTAATCGGAGCGAACATTGGTCCACTCAAAAGCCGACAATTCAGGAGTTGGTTCTGACGATTCACACGCCGCTCGACCCGTAGTTGCAATAGAGATTGCCATTTCCTTCCTCCGGCTTCCTTTTTCCCGGCGATCACCAAAACCACAATACTACATACGGGCCAAATGGCAGGGAATATCAAAAATGGTTATCCGTCGCGGACTTGGCGAATGACCCAATAACGCCAATTCTCGATCGGGTGATTGAGGTTACAATGAAGTTTTCACCAACCAATTATCACGCTCATCGATCCATGTGGCCAACATCCAGCGGCTTGTCCGTACTGACAGGAATCGAAGCAGAACTTCTGCACGTGTTGATCGATCTGATGGTAGATCAAATCGAGCTGGCGTTTGATCTTAACTCGTCGCACTTCACTGGCGTGTTCTTGTTCGACAGCCTTCAACCGACCCAACAAATGGGCGTGCTGCATCAGGTTGCTTTTGCATTGCTGAATGAAGACGTTCCGGAACCTGAACTAACCGCGATCAACGAAGCAACGGTCTACGCACTGTTTCGCGAACTGTATGGCCGGATCGAAATCGAAATTGACGGCCAGCGACTGGCCTCCGACGAAGAGAAAACCAAACCTGATTACGACCCGTTTGCGTTTCGGGCAATGACGCTGGCCGCATGGGAATTGGGAAGCCCCGACGGGGAAATCGGGGACTATGAGGACAAAGACTACATTCCAAAACTCGAATGCACGGATTTGTCGGCGTGGGAGCCAATTGTCGAAAATCTTGCGGATCGCATCTTGTGGGACCGCGATTTCGAAATGGAATACCTGATGGCTGATGCGGACCCGGTACAGTCGAAAAATCTGAAATCGATTCTTGGAATCGGTCGAGGCTATTATGCAGCCGTTGCTCCGGATGTCAACGAACAGAATTTCGCGACGATCCGCGAGAGAATCCGCGATCTTGTTCGCAACGGGTCAAGTCCACCGTTTTGACGATTCGGGAGAATCCGCAGTTTCCAATCATGGACTTCCTGATCCGTCAAAAACCGTCCTTCCCCATGGACCTGGAAGTCAATCGTACCCCGGTATCGAAGCGTGACGCTGCCCTTCATTCTTACCGGCATCGCTTCGAGGAACTCGCTCTCGAAGCCCTTGCATCGAGCCCGGTTGGTTGCGCTAAAGTGATTTGCATCAGCAAAAAGACGTTCGCTCCGGCCGTGTTCCATCACTGCAACCAGGTTGTCCTCCGTTACACTGATGCCCCAGACCACACTGCGGCAAGAACGTAAATTCGCAATTGACCACCACAACCAATCACGTTCCAAAGCCTGCAATGGCCCACGCGACCAGAACTGCGTTGATTCCTGAAATGGCCGTTGTCATCTTTCCGGTAAAGCTTGAGTGCAGCCAACCACAAAGACCGATTGCAAACAACAGCGAATAGACTCCGAGCCCAAAGGCAACAACCGATGTCAAACGGGCTCGCATGATCGCCGGTGCCGGTGCCATTCCCACAGGAGCATCGGGATGAAGAGCCACGATCAGCCTCGTCGAAGCGAAGACAGCGACGACAAAAGCAACGGCCGCAAAGGCAGCACAGACGATACACCGCGAAATCGATTGGCAACTGCTGACTGCAAAAGAATCCTTGGGTCATTCCCGGCAAGTTCCGCAGCGCGGTCGATCCGGTCTCGTGCGAAGTTGAATTCGATTTCTGCCTGTTGCAGGTTTCCCGATTCCAGCCAGGCCCGCCCGAGCCGGCTGTGAAGGTCATTGGCGATCCGGTAGTTGTCGCTGTTGTCGGTTTCCAGTTCCAGCAAACGGTTGACATCATCGATGGCAGTTTTTGTAGCTTCCAGCGATTTTTCTGGCGTGCTGTTCTGCCGCAGATAGTCGAGGTTGCGGGAATGCGAAACCACCAACTGTCGCAATGCGGCAACGTCGCCTGGGTTGATGGCCAGCAATTCGTTCAGGATAGAACAGGCCTCGGTCTGGATCTCCAACGAGTCCTTAAAATTCAATGTCCGGGCCTAATGCAATGCGAGTTGGTCCAATCCTTCAGCAAGTTCTCGCAGGGCGATCAGATCATTGGGTTGACTCTCGGCCAGGGAGCGGGCCAGCGCGATCGAAGCATCGTAGGCCTGCTCCGCGTTTTTGCTGGCACCCTGAAGTGAATACAAATCAGCCATTCGCGACCAGGCCTTCAGGGCAGTTCTGTCTGAAGCCTGATCGCCTTTGATTTGCGCCAGCGAGTTCAAGCCCCCAATCACCGCATTGACCACCATCTCGCGTGTCTTGATCGTCGCTGCGTTTTTGGAAAGGTCGTCGTACAGCGAATCGACCAGTCGGTCCAGCGATTCAACGGCCACGGTTCGATCCTGAATGGCTTTGTCTTCAGCTGTTTCAAGCAGAGTCTGCTTTTCCAGGATCGAATTGTTGGCCCGGGAAAGCTGTATCGCCGCAATCATCGAGCCGGCTGCCAACATCAGCAACAATCCGAGAGAAACTGCCGACACTGCGGCCTCGATGCGGTTGCGGCCACACCACATTCGAAAGCGTTCCAGTCGGGTCGTTTCGCGCGCGAAAATCGGACGGCCATCGAGGAATCGTTGCAGGTCGTCCGCCATTGCCGAAGCTGATGCGTAACGGCGTGCGGGCGTTTTGGAAATCGCTTTCAGGCAAATCGTTTCCAGGTCGCGGGGCGTTGCCGGATTCAATCGCGATGGTCGAATTGGTTCGGTTTGGCGATGCTGTTCGAGGACTTGCAAGGGCCGGCCGCGAAAGGGAGGGGACTCGGTCAGGCATTCGTAGAGCGATATTCCGAAGTTGTAGATGTCCGCTGCCTCGGACGGTTCGCTCGACGATGTTGACTGCTCCGGACTCATGTATTCGGGCGTGCCGCACAACATGTTGGTTTGCGTCAATGACTCGTCGTCATCGGCACGGGCCAATCCAAAATCAGTCGTTGCAAAATCGGGCCAGAAGGGCAGTTAATGAATGGAGTTGTGCTCATGGCGCGTGGATTGTGCTTCCAGCCTGTGGTTTTCATGCAATCACAGGCTGGAAGCACTGTGCCACGTTATGTTTCAACGCAGGGGTAGTCGTCACACAGCAATTGGAACTCCTGCTCGAGCCGTTTCAGGACGCGCGACTTGTTGACGTAAACACTGTAGATCGGCAGGCCCAGCTCTCTGGCCACTTCGCGCGAGGGCTGCCGTTCGATCCACGCGAGTTCAAAACAGCGCCAGGTTTTTGGTTCAAAACTGTCGCGAACGCTTTCACAAGCAATTGCGAAAATGCGTTCGACAAAACTTGTGTTCCAGGTCGAGTCCTGGTCGGGGCGGTTGGCGAGCGATTCGATCCAGTCCACGCAGACTTCTTCGGCCCGCTGATTTCGCCGAACTTGATTTCGAAGCTTGTTGGCGGTCACCGTCGCCAGCCAGGAGCGGAATCGCCCCTTTTCGGGTTGATAGTCAAAGCTGCGAATCGAACTGGCGACGGCAACCAGAACTTCCTGGCAAATATCGTCTATGTCGGCACTCTGAAATCCGCGTCGTCGGCAGAAGGCCTGAATGATCGGCCCGTAGATTTCCTGGAATCGTTGCCATGATCGGGCGTCGTCCGGGTTACGAATTCGAAGCAGCAGACTGGAAGACGTCAGCGGAATGCTTTTGTTGCGTAACAGTGTCGATGCCGAATCGGATTTCAAAACTGATCATGATCTGACTCCCGCAACAAATGTGATTGAGAACTTACGTAGGACGGGCACTCCTGCCCGTCGTCAGTCGAATTCAAAGAAGTCGGGCAGTAGTGCCCGGCCCAAGGATTTCAAAAAAACTTTTGCCCCCTGTGATAGATCCGCCCTTTCCCGGTGTACCAGTCATGTTCGGCAGCGCGTGCCGACCCAGTACCCTCCAAATAGGCGATTTTCATCATGTGTAAGGCTCAACAAATCTTGCTTTGTGGCAAGAAACCACGTTTTCATCTGTTTTTGGGGGCTTTCCTCCTGATAGGACTAGGCGGAACGGCCAGCCTTCAGGCCCAAACCACCACCTGGACCGGGAATGGTGCGGACGACAACTGGTTTACCAACGCAAACTGGAACCCCTCAGTCGCGCCTATCCTGACTACCAGCAGCGTGACCATGAATACCGCATCCCCGACGATCCTGAACGGAAGCATCAACATCAACTCGTTGACCACGAGTACTGGGGGTGTGTTGCAATTCAATTCCAGCACGAACCTTGATTTTGGCGGGGCAGCAATCACGACCCTGAATAACGTGGGAGTCATTGCCGTCGGAAACCAGTGTCGCCTGGAGTTGTCCGGGACAGCAAACAACTCAGGCAGTATTGCGCTCAATGACACTGTTGGTGGTGCCAGTTCTTCGGCTCTGTTCGTCGAAGCCGGGAGCGCAACGCTGACCGGTGGAGGCATTGCAACGATGAGTGGAACAAACGCCCTCGTTCACGGAAATGGCGGTACATCACTGTTCATTGCCAATCAAACGATTCAGGGCCATGGGCAGATCGGGGCAGGCACGCTACGCATTTACAATCAGGCTGGTGGGATAATCCATGCAAACTCATCGGGCAAAACGCTGACGATTTCGACGCCGTACGGATTTTCGAATGATGGAATCATTCGTGCTTCCAATGGTGGAAGACTCGTACTGGAAGACTTTGAAATCGTAACCGGCGGAAGTGTTGAAGTTCTTGCAGGCAGCGAAATCATGCGATCAGCCTATTTTACGAGCGCGGCACTGGTTCATGTCGCTGCGGGAGGTCTGCTGTCCAGTAACAGCGTCCTGCAAATTGACCCAACCGGAACACTAACAGGATTGGGTACAGTTGATGGAGATGTATTTGTCAATGGAACCCTTGCGCCGGGGGACGTGGTCCTGGGTAATCTGACTGGCACATTGAATCTGAAGGAGTACCCGCGTTTGCAATCGAATTCTGTGTTTGAAGTTCAGATTGGCAGTGCAGCGGATTTCGATCGAATCGTGGTTCATAATCTGTTCGGAAGCCAACTTGGCTCGATATCTGGAACACTGGACATTGAATTATTGAATGGATTTAATCCCGATTCATCAGACATTTTTGAAATCCTGTCCCGGAGCGGTGGAGGGAATACCGGATTCACTGGCCAGTTTTCCAATGCAATGTCAGGCCAAACCATTATGACGTCTGACGAACGTGGCCAATTTAAGGTGAACTACGAATTTGTTTCTTCCGGTAGCTCACCTATTTCGACACGGGTATGGCTCTCCAACTTTCAGGCTATTCCTGAACCGGGCTGGAGTGCAGTGCTCATGGCAGGAATGCTGTTGGCCATCAGTTTCCGACGACAAAGGGTGTAAGCAATTGGCTGCGACACGGTTGTAAACTTCCGGTGCGATTTGCACTGGAATTCGGAAAGCCGCAAGAGAAGAACATGAAAATGAAACGAGGCACCCAAACAGTTGTGCCTCGTTTTTTTGTCGATACCATTTCGACGGGGCCAACGGCTCAACAAACAATGCGCTGTCCAGCCAAGCACCAAATTGCAATTCATGGAAAGGGGCCTATTCGTTTGAGCTACCCCAGGCGCCTCCGCCTGGGGTTTCGATTTTCAGTTGGTCGCCGGGTTGGGCCTGGATGGCGGTTCGAAAGGAGAGTGTTTCCGTGGTGCCGTCGGCGCGAATCCACGTGTTGACGCCGGAAGCGCCGGAGCCGCCACCGTTTATTCCGTAGGGCTGCGTCGTGCGGCGGCTGGTCAGGAGAGAAACCGTGAGTGGCTTCAGAAAATCGATTGCGCGAACCATGCCGTTACCGCCGGCGTGTTTTCCGGCTCCGCCACTGCCCGTGCGAATGCGGCACTCGACCAGCCGGACCGGGTAGCGCGTTTCGAGGACTTCGGGATCGGTCAGTCGCGTATTGGACATGTGCGAATGAACGGCGTCCGCTCCGGGACCGTCGGCTGTCGCGCCAGTGCCGCCGCCGAGTGTTTCGTAATAGCCAAAGCCATCGCCACCCATCAACCAATTGTTCATCGTTCCCTGGCTGGCCGCCGCGATGCCGAGCGCTCCCAATAAAACATCGACGACCCGCTGGCTGGTTTCGACGTTGCCGCCAACGATCGCGGGACACTTTGCGGCATCTTCGTGCGGAACCGGATTCAGAAAACAGCCTTCTGGAATCACAATTTCGACCGGTTCCAATATTCCATCGTTGAGCGGAATGTCATAGTCGAGCAAACAGCGGAGCACATACATGGTCGCCGCCGCAACGATTCCACGATTGGCGTTCAGATTGTCGGGCTGGACTGGATCGGTTCCGGAGAAATCGATCCGCAATGGACATTCGTTTCCGGCTTCTGGATGAAAAGGGGTCAGACCCTGAGAAAGGCCGAGAGGGTCAGACCCCTTTTGCGCGTGCTTTTTTGTGATGCGAACACAAATCTTCGCACCGGTATCCATCGCGTCGGAAAAGGAATACTCGCCATCGGGTATTTTCGCCAGTCGCATTTCGACGGTGCGCCGAGCCGCAGCCCGAATGCTTTCCATCATCTGCTGGACGACCGCCAACGAATGTTCGCCAACCAGTCGCACCAGTTCGTTGGCTCCCATTCGGTTGGCGGCGATTTGGGCCCGCAGATCAGCGATGTTGTCCGCCGGAGCCCGCGTCGGCAGAGGCGATTCGGTGATCAGTTTTTCGAACAGGTCGATCCGATCCTGACCAGCGTCAATCACTTTCAGGTTGTCAATCAAAACTCCTTCGTCGGCAAGCGTTTTTGCGTCGGG
>JAYVKA010000544.1:0-3306 GCA_043768885.1 Planctomycetota bacterium | reverse complement strand
TTTCAGGAGGAATTTTCGACGTGACAAAAACGGGCTCCATCGACACCATGATGCAGGAAAAGCGTCTGTTTCCGCCACCTGACGGATTTGTAGACAAAGCCAAAATCAATTCCTCGGAAATGTATCAGCGGATGTATGACGAGGCCAAAGCCGATCCCGACAGGTTTTGGGGTGAACTTGCGCGAAAGGAATTGCACTGGTTCAAGCCATTCGACACAGTCCTCACACGCGACGGGCATGACGTCACCTGGTTCGGCGGTGGCCAAACCAACATGGCCTACAATTGCCTGGACGCTCACGTGAATAACGGTCGCGGAAACCGGACGGCAATGATTTGGGAAGGCGAACCGGGCGAAAACCGGACGCTGACATATTTTGAACTGCACGCTGAAGTCTGCAAGTTTGCCAATGCGATGAAGTCACTTGGGATCGGCGTGGGCGACGTTGTTTCGATCTACATGCCGATGACTCCGGAGATGGTCGTCGCCATGTTGGCTTGTGCCCGCATTGGTGCGATCCATTCTGTAATTTTCGCCGGATTTAGTGCTGAGGCTATTGCGGATCGAAACAACGACGCCAGCGCGAGACTGCAAATTACTTCCGATGGATTGTGGCGGCGCGGAAAAGTGTTGCCTCTTAAGGAAACAGTCGATGCGGCACTGGCGAAATCGCCGACGGTCAAGGATTGCATCGTGCTCAAACGAATGGACGGCAAGTGCGAGATGCTCTCCGGGCGGGATCATTGGTGGCACGATCTAATGTCCAAGGCAATTGAAGATTGCCCGTCGGAACCGCTGGATAGCGAGGCTACCAGCTTTATTCTCTACACGAGTGGATCGACCGGAAAACCCAAGGGAATTCGTCATACGACCGCGGGCTATAACCTTTGGACGAAGAAGACATTTGAGTGGGTTTTTGACATTCAAGACCAGGATATCTTCTGGTGTACTGCCGATTGCGGCTGGATAACCGGGCACAGTTACATCGTGTACGGACCATTAGCGGCCGGCGCGACGTTGTTGATTTACGAGGGCGCACCGAACTGGCCGGCCGAAGACCGGTTTTGGGAGCTGATCGAAAAGCATCGGGTTACGATTCTCTATACGGCACCGACTGCAATTCGGGCGTTTATCAAATGGGGTGATCATCATGTTGAAAAGCACGACTTGAGCAGCCTGAGATTGCTGGGATCGGTTGGTGAGGGAATCAATCCCGAGGCCTGGATTTGGTATCACGAGAAGATTGGCGGCAAACGCTGCCCGATCGTCGACACGTGGTGGCAGACTGAAACAGGTGGAATCATGATGTCGCCGCTGCCGGGGGTTACTGCAACGAAACCAGGAAGTTGCACTCAACCGATACCTGGAGTCGTACCGGTCATCGTTGATGAAGACCTCAATCCGGTTGGTGAAAACCAGGGGGGCATGTTGTGCATAGCCCAGCCGTGGCCAGGAATGCTGCGTGGAATTTGGGGAGACGACAAGCGTTTCATCGAACAGTACTGGACTCGCGTTCCAGGAAATTACCTGACCGGAGACAATGCCCGCGTCGATTCCGATGGATACTACTGGATCATGGGGCGGATCGACGACGTGATCAACGTTGCAGGGCACCGATTGAGCACGATTGAAATCGAGAGCGCTCTGGTTTCCCACCCCATGGTTGCCGAAGCAGCAGCGGTGGGGCGGCCTGACGAAATCAAGGGCCAGGCGATCGCGGTGTTTGTTACGATTCGCGAGGCAAATCCACCAGAGGATCTGATCGCCCAGTTAAAACTGCATGTTCGAAGAGAGATTGGCGCTTTGGCCGTGCCCGATGACATCCATATCGCGCATTCGTTGCCGAAGACCCGCAGCGGAAAAATCATGCGACGACTGCTGAAGGACATTGCCAGCGGAAAAGCGGCGGTGGATCAGGACACGAGTACGCTGGAAGATTACACGGTATTGGCCAAATTGCGGGGAGATGAGGAATAAGTGGTTTTATATTTTCGATTTTTGATTTTTGATTTTCGATTTGTACGGATGGTGTCCGTGCTGTTGTTGGCTGCGTGGTGGTCGGGCGACGCGTTTTCGCAGCAAACGGCTGAGGCAAACGGAAAGTTTGTTGTCGAAACCGTGGGGGGAGAGGCGTTCTCTGGGACGGGTGTCCAGAAATCTGGTGGGAAAATCGTTTTGGCTGGCGACGCGGCTCGAGAGTTTGAAATTGACGAGGTCGTTGGAATTGAAACTGGCGCCGCGGAGACGAAAGCGTCGGACAAAGGCCAAAAGATTCTGTTCGTGACCGGTGGTGGGCTGCGCGGTGTAGTTGATTCCGTATCGGCGTCCAGCCTGGAGTTTGTCTTTGGAGATAGCCCGGTTTCGATTGGGTTAGAAGCGATCGCTGGTGTGGTTTGGACTGATTCGCAGGACGTACAAAATCTGCTGAACAACCCATCCGCCGAAGCCGACCGGGTTGTGGTCGAAGGAGCCAGTGGAAGCGTCATCGTTAGTGGACTTTTCGAGGGAATGAACACGACCCAATTGTCGATTCAATATCAGGGCCAGTCCCGTTCGGTTGATCGAGCAAAGATCCAGGCGATTCTTCCTGCCCGAATCAGTGTTCCGACCAAACAGGATGTTGCGGCGACCGTAACAATGTCCGATGGACAATCGTTTCGCGGGAAAGTCTTCGCGATGGATTCCGAGTCGGTCACGGTTTCGGTTATGCAACAGGAGATCAAATTGCCGGTAGATGCGGTTTCAACGATCGCATTTGCCAGCGACCGGATTCTGCGTTTGACGGAACTGGAGCCGGTGAGCGTCTCCGAAGAAGTGATGTTCGCCCCGGCCCGTGAATGGAAGCGGAACAAAAGTGTTTCCGGCAATCCGATTCGGCTGAATGACGGATCGGGTGATGGGAGCGGGAAGTCGTATGGAAATGGACTGGGGATGCAGGCCCGAACCCAAATGATTTTTGCGAATGAAAAACAATTCGACCGTTTCGCAGCGCTGGTTGGAATCGATCTGGAAACCGAAGGCCGCGGGGATTGTCTGGTTTCGGTGCGCGGAGACGGAATCGTCTTGTGGTCCGCCCGTTTGCAAGGGGGCCAACCAGCCCTACCGGTCAATATCGACATTGCCGGAATGAAACAGATCGAGTTGCTGGTCGAGCTTGGAGAGCAATTCGATTTGTCCGACCACGTAGACTGGGCCGACGCCCGATTCCTGCGTACCCGCTGAAAACGGCAACAATGGTTCCTGACACCTGGTATGTCCCCAAGTTCGAAGAAAAAAGACAAAAGGACCATTCTGGCGTTTCTACTGA
>JAYVKA010000543.1:0-9737 GCA_043768885.1 Planctomycetota bacterium | reverse complement strand
CCACCAAGGCAAAAAAAATTGCCGGAAATCTCGATCCAATTCTCATACTGCACCTCTAGATTAAAACAGAATTTAGGAGCCTTCGCACCGTGCGAAAACCCAAATTGTTGAAAAGGCCTGCGTCACTGACGTTGCGCAGGTTACGAAAAGGCAAAACCTCTTTCTGTCTGGAAAAATCGATGGCCAAAAAAACATGCCATGAAGAAGGAAACTGACCAACTTCCATGCCAGGCGGCAATGCACCGCCTGGAAATTCAAGTGGCACCGGTTTGCCGTCTTCGATTTTCAGGAAAACAAACGGATCTTCTGTCCATTCGTGGCGACCAGTCATCAATCCCAGAACCGGAGTACTGGAACGCGTTCGATCCCAGGCCACAAGCACGTTCTGCCAATCATCGCCAGAAGAAAGCCGGGGCAAATCGTCGCCGGCAGGGAATTGGGTAGTGCCCCCATTGGTACTGGCGAATTGCAATTCCCAAAGTGAAGGCAGACATTTTCCATTGGCTTCGGCCCACGCCGCTGCCAGGTCCCACGAAAGTCCTTCGACAGGCGAGGCCGGTCCCTGATCGCTTCGCAATTTTACATCCGGCCAGGTATCCACGATCTTTTGCCAAGTTACTTCTTGTGGATCAAGCAGGAATGGGCCCAGATCCCGTGTTTGCCCAACCACAGACGCAACCACGCCTGGATCGGCACCCGAACCGATTTTCCCCCCGGGGAAAAAAACCATGCCAATTTCGGCTTTGGCCAACGGTATCACGGCCACTTTGGGCAGCTGAAGCTGTTTGCCATCCTTGGAAGATGAGCGATGTTTGATCCAAACATCCTGGCCATCCAATTGAATTGTTACTCGTTGCGCTGCCTTGATCGATTCCGGCACGCTTCGAAAAACTTCCACAGATTCTTTGTTCAAAGTTGCTTTCACGCGATAAAACCCTGGGCGTAACCACTCAACTTTCCCAGCCTGCGAAACTTGCGTTTCACCTGTTTCAGGAACGCCAAGCTGCGGGTCGTAGCGGGTCCAAACAAACCGGGCCCCCGGTGGATCGCTTTCCATGACCACCGGAACTTTGGGGTGGCGTGCACGATAGTCGCTTGCGATCCACCATCCGCCGCCAAGTGCCGCGACGGTACTAAATGCGGCTGTTGACGCGAGCCAGTTTCGCCGGGCGATTTTTTTGACGCGCCGCGAATGGAGACCCTTGTAGGCCGACATCGCGTGTCCTTCGAGGTAATGCTCGATGTCGTCCGCGAACGCACCCGCTGTTTGATACCTTCGATCCGGGTACTTGTCCATCGCTTTCAGACAAATCGCTTCCAGCGGAGCGGGAATGGAACGGTTTCGCGATCGAAGTAATGGCGGATTCGCGTCTTCAACGATTGCCTCGTATACCTCCTTGACTGATCCCGAATACGGGAGCTGACGAACCAGCAATTGAAACAGGATGACCCCCAACGCATATACATCCGTTCGTGCGTCAATCGATTTGACATCGCCCCGGACTTGTTCAGGCGACATGAACGCCGGTGTTCCAACCTGCTGACCAGGTTTCATGATCGAGTCTTCATCACCGTATCTTGAACGCGACAACCCGAAATCAAGAACGCGTGGCTGGCCAGCTTGATTGACCATGATGTTCCCCGGTTTCAAATCCCGGTGTATTACTCCCGATTCGTGCGCATAGTCGATACTGCGGGCGATCAACACCATCATCCGCAAAACGTCGTCCATGGTATGGTCACTGCGGTCCAGCCAGGACCTCAACGTTTTTCCGTCCACATATTCGCTGACGATAAAAACGTGACCCAAATGTTCGCCAACCTCCAGAATTCTGACAATGTTCTCGTGTTGCAAACGGCTGGCAGCACGCGCTTCGCGCAAAAAGAGTTCTGTTTGAAAATGCCCTTCTCTAGGAAACTTGACGGCAACCTCACGCTGCAACAGCGTATCAAAACACTTGCTGACGATTCCAAAGCTGCCTTCGCCAACGATCTTTTCGACTTGAAAACGGCTGGGCAGTTCCAAGCGTAAAGATTCGCTCGCCGAGATCGAGCGGGTCTCGATCAAATCCTGGGAGAACAGTTGCGCCCCGCAACTTGAGCACACCCAACCCGCCGGCAAGGGCCCAGGTGAGACATTTACATTGGGCGTTCCACAGTGTCGGCAGTTCAAAACAACACTCCCACGATTTCGGTCGCCGTCTCCTTGACATTTGGCTGGTCACTATCGTACTCAACATCATATCACGAACCGCATGAATTCAATTGCCAGCCCAGAGCACAAGGCTGACCTTTTCAGGCCATGGTTCAATACAAGGACGAAATTCAAACATCATATGTTTCGTCACTGGTTGCGCAAAAAGGTGCCGCCGAACCTACATTCACAGGACGTTTTATGAAAACCGATTGCTCGCCGATACCGGCGGCTGCCTGCATATCCTCAATGGTTGCGAAGTCAACACGCCCGAAGGTGCATCCAGCTTCCCCTACAATCACGACGGCTATGGATCGGCAACCGGTTTTCAAAACGCCGAAAGCATCCTGTTTTTCCTGAACGGAGTCGCACTCGCATCGCGGGCCAAGACTTTTTACGACACGCCGCGTGGGTTCACCGAAAAAATGGGCGAGGGCGCAGGCAACTGTTTTGGCGAAGGCTGGCGGGCCTATTTCGAAGTTGAATCCAATGACGCTGCTCTCGCCGAAAATGTCGCCGGAAACAAACGAACGTATCCGTGGAGCATCATCGGCGACTGGACGCTGATGCCCGCCAAGAATTAGCTGGAAATCGCCACTTTTGCGCTAAAAAAGCCGAAGACCACACGCCAAGATCAGCCGCAAAGCGATATCCTCCGGTTCCTGCTTTCGCCCGACAAAGACCGGGTGCTATCGCACAGCGGCTGACAAGCCTGGCGCTGTTCGACTAGTTGAATCGGTCTATTGAATCGGCAACAGCATCAGCATCAACTGAATGTTGGCGGGAGCATTCTTGATCGGCTGACCAAGGGCTGCTTTCAGTTTTTTCTGACTCGGTTCATCGACTTTTGAAACAATCTCGTCCAGCATGTACTGTTCGATTTCATGGGTTTTGTCCGTCAGATACTCCAGCGACTTTGCAGCACTCCTGCGAATTCTTTCCTTCCTGTCTGCTGACAAGTTCAACTCTTCTGACAAATCACCTTCCAGCAAATCGAACAACGGTCCAGCGCATCTTTGGTTGATCCTGTCGGCAAACAGGGCACCCCCTCCCAGCCGTTCGGACCAAGAACTTTCTTCAGATCACGCTCGCACTCTGCAAGAACCTGTTCGTGTGCAGCATACACCCGTTTTTTTCGGACTTCAAAAGGCTCGGAATCGGCAGGGCGGTCCGAATTTGCCATAGGCGGGGTCAACGTCAAAAGTGTGTGTATGGAATCTTGCTTTCTCTGGACCAGATCGTTGATCAATTGCTGTTGGGGCCCGTCCAGGACCAGCCACTCCTTGAATTCCTCGACTTGCCAAAACTTCAGAAAGAGTTCAAGTTCGGGTTTCCCGTATCGTGGTGGTTCAACAGGCACCAGATTTGCCGCCACGCCAGACTCATAGACTGGACGATTTGCCAGTTTTTCAAGTGAGTCTTCTTCCTTTAGAAACCACCCGTACCTGGACTCGTCCAGAAAAATCATCAACTCTTCGATGTTGCAGTTTTGTAATTCGAACAGTCGCGACCATTTTTTGGCGAAGGCTTTTTTCTCCTCTTCGGAAAGTGGTTCCAGAAAGATACGGAGACTTTCCGTCGCCGCTTCGTTTCCCTGGCGGGCGATTTCCTTTCGGAGAACAGGAATGGTCGCAGACATTCTGCGGATTTCGTTTTCGCTCAGCCCCAATATCTCATTGACTTCCTTGATTCTGGCCAGCCTGATCAATCCGTGATTCTTGACTAAACAGCGAAACTGCAGTTCATTCAAAGCGTCAAACTGATGAGGTAACAACACTTTTTGCAACTCGGCCATCGCGTTGTCGTCAACTTCTTTCCAGCGGCGGCGTCCTTCTTCCACCGTGGGCCAAATTCCATCCTTGCCGTAGAGTGTTTCCTCAAGTTCGACATAGGCTTTTTTCCATTTACTCACGACCCTCGCAAAGTCGGCTCTTTGATTGTCAACCAGTTCTATTTCTTTTTGCACGACATCGTCATCAAGGAAATCCGCATTGAACGTAATGGAAGTTGATTGTCCGGTGCTCGTGTACAATCTTCCCATCCCGTTAAACTGGTATCTACCAGATCTCCGGTGTACGAGCCTTGAAATTGCCTGCGCCTCGATTTCCTGAACTTGTGCCAAGGCCGGATCGACTGAAATTATCGATGCAAATAAAAGAACGAAGATCGACAACTTCATCCTGGTCCCCTTAAGAGCGAATGCACCCGGTGCTGCGATTATCGACGATTCGAATCGGTCAGGTCAACGATGATCGACAACAATTTTGCCGTCCTTGATCACGATCAACGGTTTGCGAAGTGTTGCCAGCGAATCGAGCGGGTTTTCGGCCACGATTACCAGATCGGCCAGCTTGCCCGCCTCGACAGTTCCCAAATCTTTCTCTCGGCCGAGAACCGTCGCGGCCGTGATGGTTGCCGCGCGAATCACGTCGGCTGACTCCATTCCGTAGGCGAACATCAGTTCCAGTTCGCGGACGTTGGTGCCATGGGCGAACACGCCGACGTCGCTGCCACATGCGATGGTGACGCCACTCTCGATGGCGTGCCGCATCATTTGTTTCGCGGTTTGAATTCTGGAAGTCTCGGGATCACCCGGTTTCCACCCGGAATAAATCGCCATCGCCTCGGACGCCGCCAAAGTCGGGCAGAGCACGACATCGTGCTGTTTCATTAGCGCGAGCGTTGCCGGACTGGCATCGTAACCGTGTTCGATCGTCGCCACTCCTGCCATGACGGCGCGGCGAATCCCTTCGTCGGTTGTCGCATGAGCCGAGACTTTCAGACCTGCCGAACGGGCTTCGTCCACGATCGCCTTCAGTTCTTCCAGCGAAAAAGTCGGCGTCGATACGTCATCGGCCTTACGGCGATAGTCGGCATAAACTTTGATCCAGTCGGCGCCTGCGGCCATTTGCTCGCGAGTCGCAATTCGAACGCCGTCAACTCCGTCAGCAACCTGGGCTCCTTTGGGCAAATTGAATCTCGGATCGAACCCCGACGGACCATAACCTCCTGTTGTCACCAGCGCTTTGGTCACTGCAAACACGCGCGGACCAGGGATCATGCCCCCGGTGATCGCATCACGAAGAGCGACGTCTGCAAAACCCGCGCCCTCGGTTCCCAAGTCGCGAATCGTCGTGAAGCCCGCCTCCAGCGTTTGCCTTGCATGGACGGTCCCGCGAATCGTTCGCAGTTCCAACAATTCTTTCAAAACCTGATCGTTCCACGTCGCTTCGTTGTACGGGTGCAGCAACAAATGCGAATGCAGGTCGATCATCCCCGGCATGATGACTTTCCCGTCCAGTTCGATGATCGTTGTGTGTTCGACAATAAACTTCAGAACCGGTCCGATCGCGCTGATTCGCTGACCGGACACCAGAACCTGGGCATCTACCAGCGTTCCGCGCTCAACATCGAAAACCCGTCCACCTGTCAACAACAGGTCCCGGTCGACGTTTATTTCCTGTCCTTTCAAGCTGGATAAACAGAGCTGTACTGCGACGAGTACTCCGAATAAAAAACTGGAACGGTTCATCTGGTTCAAGGTCCTGTTTGGCAAGGAAAAAACGGGGACCGGCCTCTGGCCCCCACTGACGGCAGAAATCGCCTAATTGGCTGGCCGGTTGATCAACAGACAAACGACATCGGTTTCCACAGCCGTTGTTGGGTCTGGCAACCTGATGGTTACCAGTTCAATCGCATACCCGGAAAAGTCGGTTTTCACCGGGTCCGCAATGTCAATTTCCTTGACCGGCAAAACAATCACGACTTGGCCACCACTTGTGTATTCTCGAGCGGCCTCTTCCCGGGACAGAAACAACACGGGGATTTCGTATTCAAATTTTCTGGCGTTTCCATTGGCGCCGTTCGCCGTCTTGCCCGATGTTTTCATTTTCACAAGGTTGAAGTACCGGGTAACCCTGGAATTGTTCAATTTCACGGTTGTCGCCATGAAACTCGCATTGCCATAGTAGTCCGAGAAACTGCCAACCGAATTGAAGAACTGGGGCGTTCCAAAAGGTGGGGCTGTTGGATTTCCCAGGTTGGCTCCTGGGCAAACCGTGATTTCCGTTTCCGTTTGACCAGCATGTGGTATGCCAAATGTGCTTGTCGGCAAAGTGATTACCGCTCCATTGACTGGAACACTTTGTGCACAACCCAGTGGAGAAATCTGCGTCGGTGACATAATCAGTCCGACATGTCCATCGACACAGCAGTCGGTTTGATAAATATAAGTGGCTCCGTCGTTACCGATCAACTGAACCGGATACTGGGGCTCGGTGCTCTCGACCGGAGGGATCGGAACTACGATATCTCCCTTGATTGTTTCATCCTGTTTGTGTGTTGCCGACTGTACGTCCTCTTCCTGCCACGCGTAAAGATTCGACGGGTTAGCCAGAACGATCGAAGCAACCGTCATGAACACAATGATTGCGACTGAACATGATTTCATCGAAGTACCTCATTTGGAATCCGGAGTGTGAAGTCTCCGCACCGTGCGGAAACCCAAGTTGGGATACAGGGGAATGCAGCTTGCATTCACCAAATTCCCAAAAACGCGATGCACTTTCTGTTCCGAAAAGTCCACATTGGAATAGACGTAAAAGCTGGACGGAAACGTCGTTTGCGGCGCTTCACCAGTCACAAATGTCCCTGGCGATTTGAACGGAATGAGCTGACCCTCTTTCATCATCAGCATGACGAATGGATCCTCGGCCCATTCGTTCCGACCACTGAACAGTCCACAAATTTGCGGTGTCGAACGAGACTGGTCCCAGACCGCGACTTCAGCAGATGGTCCGGCCGTCGCCGGGACTTCGGGCAATTCGTCCCCCCACGGATATTGGGTTGTGTTGCCATTGGTTGATGCAAACTGAAGTTCCCAGACCGATGGCAAACTCTTCCCGTTTTTTTCCGCCCAGGCAGCTGCGATGTCCCAACTCACACCCAGCGCAGTCATTTCCCGCAATTGTCCTTCCGGCAACTGATATTCAGGCCAGGTATCCAGAATTTGTTGCCATGTGATTTCGTTGGTATCAATCAAATACCCTGCCAGGGATTGCGATTGGCCGGATACAGCTGGCAAAATGAACGGATCTGATGCGACTGAAATCGTTCCACCAGGCATGAACGCCATTCCGGAGCTCACTTCGGCGACGGGAACAATACGGATGTCGGGCAACACGACGTTGTTTCCAGACCAGGAACTCGCCCGATGCGAAATTTCGATTTTCTCCTTCCCGGCCAAAACACTGACCGCCAACGCAGACTGTGCTGATTCCGGGACCGTCCGAAAGACTTCGACGCTGTCATCCTTTGAAAATGCAACGACCCGGTAAAAACCCGGGTTTAACCACGCGATTTTTCCCGCGACCGATTTGACGGGCGGCTCATCAGCAGGCAAGCCCAACGCCGGATCAAACCGGGTCCAGACCAGATTGGCTTCGGGCGGAACGGTTTCGATGACGACAGACAATACCGGATTCCTCCATCGACCGTCCAGATAAATCCAGCCCCAACCGCCGAACGCGATCACAGCGAAAACAATTGCGGCCCAGGCCAGCCAATTTCGGCGGACCACGCTTTTGACCCGGCGCGAGTGCAGTCCCCTGTAAACAGAAACCGATTGCCCCAGAAGATATCGTTCGATGTCGTCGGCAAATGCACCCGCTGACTGATACCGATCCTCCCGATGTTTGGCAATCGCCTTCAGGCAAATCGACTCCAGAGGTGCCGGGATGGAATGGTCGCGGGATCGTAATGATGGCGGGCTGACTTCTTCGGTTATGGCTTCATAGACCTCATGCACTGAACCGGAATAGGGAAGCTGATGAACCAGCATTTGAAACAGAATTACGCCGAGCGCATAGACATCGGTGGTTTCGTCAATTCCATCGACCTCGCCCCGCACCTGTTCCGGTGCCATGAATGCCGGCGTTCCGATTTGCTGACCCGGTTTCATGATCGTGTCTTCGCCGCCGTACCTGGATCGCGAAAGTCCAAAATCGAGAACCCGAGGTTCGTCAGCGTGATTGACCAGGATGTTTCCAGGTTTCAGATCCCGGTGAATGACGCCGGCCTTGTGTGCATAGTCGATGCTGCGGGCAATCTTGATCATCATCCGCAGCATCTCGTCTACGGTCCGGCTCTTGCGATTCAACCAGGCACCCAGCGACGGTCCTTCCACAAACTCACTGACGATGAATGCATGCCCCTGATGTTCGCCGACATCAAAAATCCTGACGATATTTTCGTGCTGTAACCGGCTGGCCGCACGTGCTTCACGCAGAAACAGATCCTGCCGAAAATTGCCATCCTTGGGAAACTTGACGGCAACATCGCGCTGCAAAACCGTATCCCAGCATTTGCTGACGATTCCAAAGCTTCCTTCTCCGGCAACCTTGTCGGCGCGAAATCGATTGGGCATTTCGAACCGCGTCCACTCGGACGAGGCCATCGCGCGGGTTTCCAACAAGTCCTGGGAAAACAGTTGCGCCCCGCATTGTGTACAAATCCATTCCGCCGGATTGGAATCCAGCGGCAATTTCGGATTGGGTGCTCCACAATGCCGACAATTCAAGGCAACTCTCCCGTGCTGGCAAGAAGCTCAACGGAATCTGGTCGTCCGATTTCCAACCAGACGCCACCAGCAATCACACAAAAAAGTCCGCAGCCGCTGGCGTACTTTCTGTTGCGCCGGATATGGAAGTTGAGGCCGGAAGACTGCTGGTCCAACACATGATATCACGAATCAACCGCATCTGCCGATTACAAGTCATCACTCATGCCAACCTGTTTGGGTCATGTTCGGATTGGCTGGAAAAGCCAACCAGAGTCAGGTCTGTGGCCCAGGCCTTGATCCGCCAAGCACTGGCCAGTTCCGTAATTCAAAGGATCAATGGTCAATCGGCTTCGTTTCGAAATCCGACTCGTTGACCCATCCCGCGTGGATTTTCTCTCCGCTCATAAACCGGTTATAGAAGTTGCGATAACGGGGATTGCTGTACCGAATTTGGTCAAAGTAATCGCCCTGCCCCAGCATCCTCGGGTCAGACTGGGCCAAAAGTTCCTCTTTCATTTGTTTTGAAAGTTGCTCCCGACGGAACGCGTATTCGGCATTCAACGCCAGGTTACTTATGCAATCCGGATCGTTTTGCAAGTCATACAGTTCTTCCACCGGTCGCTTGCCAAAACAGGCATCCCAAAACTGTGGAGCAGTGCCGTCTCTTCTGGCGTTCAGTACGACAGTTTTTGTCGGACTTCCATCACAGTTCAAATAACCTGTCTCCGGATTCCCCGCAGGCCAACGTTCGGTTTCGTAATTGTGCAAATAAAGCAAATCTCTCGTAACCATCCCACGAATCGGATAACCAACATCGTCAGGCCGGCCAACGTCGTGCCTTTCCTTTCCGATCAAAACATGATCGCGACTGTCATCGACGAATCCTGGCCGGTCACTGGCGAAAATGTTTTGCAGCCGAACCCCTGGCGTCTCCTGCATTTCCGTCATCGACCATTCCAGTCCCGCAGCCTCGACAATTGTCGG
>JAYVKA010000542.1:0-2312 GCA_043768885.1 Planctomycetota bacterium | reverse complement strand
CTTCGCTGATCGGTTTTGTCATTGCGGGAATGATTCTGATGAAACACGTGGCACCGCTGCCACTCGCCGAACCGGCCACCGCGGGCGATTGGACCGATGCCCTGCTCATCCTTGTATTTGCCTTTGGCGGATTCGAGACCGCGTTGATCCCGGCAGCCGAAACCCGAAATCCCCAACACGATGCGCCGTTTGCCCTGGGCGTGGGGCTCGTGACAGTCGCGATCGTCTACCTGGCAATTCATTTTGTCACGATGTGGAGCGTGCCGGATCTGGCAAACAGTACGCGGCCACTGGCCGATGCTGCGCGAGCCTTTGCTGGCCCGACGGGTGCCGTTGTGATGGCGCTGGCGGCGTTGCTCTCCGCATTTGGATGGTTGTCAGGAGCGTTTGTTGCCGTGCCGCGACTGATCTTTGCCATGGCCGAACAACGCGATTTTCCCGTTTGGTTCGCCGCCATTCACAAACGGTTTCGGTCCCCGCACCTGGCGGTTCTGCTGTGGGCGGTTCTGGTTTTGGCGCTCGGTATTTACGGCAGCTTCATTTGGAACGCTGTCCTCGCAGCCGTTGCGCGCCTGGCCACATACGCCAGCACCTGTGGCGCACTGATCCAGCTTCGTCGTCGCGAACCAGACGCCATCGCATGGCGCGCTCCGGCAGGAAACCTACTGGCGGTTCTCGGAATTGCTTTCTGCGGGGTCCTCGCCCTGAGGATGACAGCCAGCCATTTTGCCATCCTGGCCGTAGTCGGTGCCATCGCAACGATCAACTGGCTGGTCGTGCGCCACCGCACCTAACCACGCATTGGTCATCCCCACTCCGCTGGATCGCAACGATCAACTGGCTGGTCGTGCGCCACCGCAGAAAACAAACCAGTCCACTTTGAGCACGCCTTCACCTGGATCACCAGGTCGTTGATTGCTCCGCTAGTTTTTTACCGTTTGCTCGGCAGGCAAATCTTCGCCACGAAAAAAATCGCCGACGATTTTCATCAGCGTTGGCGATGGCTTGAATCCGTGACCACCACCTTCGATGACAACCAGTCGCCCATTGGGGAATCCGTCCAGAATCTCGCGGGCATTTTCCAGTGGTGTTCGGGCATCGATGTCTCCACAGAATATCAGCACGGGACAATCGAATTCGACACCACCCCGAAAATCATCCGGAAGTTGCGGAAGATTCCATGCAGCATCCGCTTCAACGCCCGGAAAGTTGATGACGTCCCCCAATACGCATTTGCCGCTACTCTCATCGATTTGGCGACGCCGTTTCGATGAGCAACCCGAGGCAATGTCCATCGCATGATTCATGGCCGATCCAGCCCCGGACATTGCCCGGTATCGAAGAAGCCACAAACCAGGCGCTGAAAAATCCCCTTCGCCCATTTGCCCGACAGCATCGGCGAACTGCCGCGTCGATTCAATCCGGTCCATCGTGTTCCAGGCCCAAAGCCGAACATCAAATGCACTGATTCCAATTGCGACCGGCTGTTTCGAGATTGGATGAATTACGGAGGTCTGGACCGGCGCCTTATCAAGCTTTTTCAGAATCTTGTCAAATGTCGTCCATAATTCCTGGTTGGCTCCGGCGATCCGTTCCAGACAATTCTGAACATGAATCGGATGCTTGAGCGTATGGTCGGGCCCCTCGGGTGAGGCAATGAAAGCCCGGTCGACGTTTTCTGCATGTCTTTTGATTACTGCCAGTGCCAAATGCGATCCGTAACTGGTCCCCCACAGCCGTATCTTTTTGTAACCAAGGGCCTGTCGCAATGCAGCCATGTCGTCCGTGTTTTCGTTCGTATTGAAGGCAGCCAAATCGATTCCCGAATCTCTCAAACGAGTTGCTACTTTGCGATGTGTTTCAGCAATTCGCCTAGAGTATTCTTTCAAAGAACCCGGAGCGGGAATTGGAAAACCGTAACGCTCTGGTACTGCCAAATTCGGACGAGCCTCGCCCACACCACGTTGGTCAATTCCGATTATGTCTCCATCGATATACTGACGGATCCTCTCGCCTCCGTCGCCAAACATTCCGCGAACTATTCCAATTCCAGAGTCCCCTGGCCCGCCAGCCAGAACAAAAAGTGGTGGTGACGAAGTGTTGTCTTTTCCGGCGACACGAATAAAGGCAATTTCAATCCCGGGTCCGTCCGGTTGCGAATGAAAAAGCGGTACCGTTAACCGCCCAGACTCCGCTTCGACGACAGTTCCCGAGCGGGTTTCAATCGTCGTCGATTCGATCTTCAGTCTTTCATCTGCTTGAGCAACCGAGGTGGCAGATCCGAGCACCACCAGGCCAAACACCAAACCGGC
>JAYVKA010000541.1:0-2393 GCA_043768885.1 Planctomycetota bacterium | reverse complement strand
ATCGGCTGGCTCGCGAAGGACTCGAACCATCGGCAAGAACTGATCGGCATAATCTGATTCGACGCTTGTCACTGGATCTGACCGGACTTCCACCGAGTGCTGACGAAGTGAATGCGTTTGTTCAAGACGATCGCCCAGACGCTTACGAACATTTGGTGGATCGGTTGCTTGATAGTCGGCACTTTGGTGAACGACTGTCGCTGGATTGGCTCGACGCGTCACGCTATGCCGACACCAACGGGTATTCCATTGATGGCGGCCGACACATGTGGCTGTGGCGAGGTTGGGTGATTCAAGCTTTCAATTCGAACAAACCGTACGATGAGTTTTTGCGGGAACAACTTGCCGGCGACCTGTTACCCGACGCCAGCCCTAGTCAGTTGATCGCTTCCGGCTTTCAAAGAAACAATATGGTCACGCACGAAGGGGGAACGATCCCGGAGGAGAACCTGACCAACTACAATGTCGACCGAGTCAAGACGTTGGGGGAAGCCGTGTTGGGCCTGACGCTGGCGTGCGCCCAATGCCACGATCACAAATACGACCCGATCACGCAGAAGGATTACTACAGCCTGTTCGCCTACTTCAATACGCTCAACGACAGTGGACATGACGGCGACGGTGGTGTAAATCCCAAGCCTTTTTTGCAAGCCAAAACGGTTTTGCAAACCGGCGAACAGGATCAATTGCGGGATCGCATTGAGAAATTGAAACAGCGGCTGGCCACTCCCGATCCTGAAGAATTTGAAAGTTGGGAACAGCAGCAGAGGTTTGAATTGGCCAGTCGCAATAAAGGAATGACTTTGCTGCCCATTGCAGTTCAAAAAATCAGCACGCCCAATCGGGGAGCGGGTTTCGAAGTTGAAGAAAATCGATTCATTCTTATTACACAGCCCGCAGGAATGGCGGGCTACGATGTGCTTGGCAAAATTCCGCCAACGACTGCTCCTGTCACCGGCCTGCGAATTGTCTTTCATCCCGATGAAAAAATGCCGGGCGGTGGTTGGGGCTATGGTTTACAAAAATCCGCAGCAGCGGAAAAATCAAACGAGTCACCGATTCAGTCGTCTGACAGATCTTCTGAAAAAGGTACCTTTGTCCTAACGGCACTTTCCGTCAGCGTGGGGGAAGTCGCTTCCGACCAAGTGGATTTATTCAAGCTCCAGGCCTCAACTCGGATCACAGCCAATTCCTGGCAAGCCGATTTTCGTCCGGAACTCTGTCTGGACATGCGAAACCTCAACGGTTGGTCGCCGGCGCTGACTCAGGAGGGGCCTGTACATTTGACGGTCACCTTTGCTCAACCGATCGACGCCAGCGCAACGCCGTTCATAACGACTCAACTCAATTTCGGTGCTGGCAACGATTTGATTGCCTCCCGGATCGAGATTTTTGCCATGACGGGTGCCGACGATGGTAGTCCGCTATCGCCGGAAATCATCGCAGCGCTTGACATGGAAGACTCACAGCGGACGGCGGAGCAAAATAATGCTTTGCTCGCAGAATTCGCTGCCCATTCCCCACAGACAAAGCGCTTGCGGATTAATTTGGCAAACGCCGAAGAACGGCTTCATGTGTTGACCGATGAATTTTCGACGATGGTCATGAATGTCGCCGAGAAACCGCGCGATACTTTTGTCCTGCGTCGGGGAGACTATGCCCAACCGACGACAAGGGTTTTCATGCAAACTCCAGACTTCCTGCCCAGAAGCGAAGTGGCACAAGATGGTCGGCTGGCGTTGGCCAAATGGATCACGATGCCCAATCACCCACTGACTTCGCGAGTCTACGTCAACCGTGTTTGGCAGATGATGTTCGGTGCAGGTATCGTTCGCACACCTGCAGATTTCGGCGCGCAGGGAAGTTGGCCAACGCATCCGGAATTGCTGGATTGGCTGGCCGTGGATTTTGTGGAAAGTGGTTGGGATATCAAAGCCTTGGTGAAGAAGATCGCGAGATCGGAAACGTACTGCCAGGCATCGAAGACATCCCAGGAGTTACTGCAGCGCGATCCGCAAAACTTGTTGTTGGCTCGAGGTCCGCGTTTTCGGCTGCCGGCGGAGTTCGTTCGCGATTCTGCCTTGAAAATTGGCGGTCTGCTTGAGCCACACTTGGGTGGGCCAAGCGTGAATCCCTATGCACCGGGAGACTTGTGGCGCGAGATCAGTCACTACGGCAGCACGCCTGCGACGGCTCAGACCTTTGTGCAAGACCACGGCGAAAAACTTTATCGGCGATCGCTTTACACATTTTGGAAACGAACGTCTCCACCACCCAACATGGCGGCGTTTGATGCGCCCAGTCGCGAGACCTGCGTCGTCGACCGATCGACGACAAACACCCCGCTGCAGGCTTTGGTTATTTTGAACGATGTGCAATTCGTCGAAGCTGCC
>JAYVKA010000540.1:0-13582 GCA_043768885.1 Planctomycetota bacterium | reverse complement strand
CGACGCGAAGTCGGGGCCCTGTTCAAACCAAAAAGATTACATCTATTACCACTGTTACTTTCGACCAATTCATTTTCTGGCTGAGGCGGAACCGGAGGTTGCCAAGTTGCCTGCCGATCAACAGGTTCATTTTCGTGTCGTGATTCAATGGCTGGAGGAACATGGCGACTCATTAAACCAGGCCAAAGCCGACCTGGAGCGCTGGAAAAACTGGATCGGCAGTGGACAGTTGGAATTGATAGAAAAGGAACACGAGGCCTGGTTGAAAGAGAAAGCTGAAGTCACGTCTGACACGACAAATGGCGGAAGATTTCGACTGAGCGACAAGAGAGGTTAGGTTACAATATCGGTGTTTCTGTCAATGATCAAAGGAGTCAGGTCTGGGCCTGACCCTTTGTGAGTTATCGTCGCGGCATTTCCGCAGTCCGGATCATGCAGCCGTGTTCATCGCTGAGGACGAGTACGCCGAAACGGACTACGTTGTCGAGCGGATAGTTGCTTTGCGTTACGTAATCGAAGCGGCCGCGGATGTCGGTGTAGCCGTCTTTGAAAAAGACGACTTCGCCCGAATTCGTTTCCGCGAACACTTTTACGTACGACGCAGGCAAGACTTTGCCGTCCGAGCGGGTGCGGACTTGCAACTGGCCCATCGCGGGAACCATCTGCACATCCAGATTGTTGGAATAGATGGTTTGCGAAATCACCTGGTCGCCACCACGGATTTCGGCAATCACGTTTTTGCGTTGTATCGATTCCGGAATCTTGTGAACCAGTCGCGTTTCGCCGGCCGGTAGTTCGACTGATTCTGTCATGTTGGGTCGAACCAGCGTGTGTCCGCTGCGTCCGCCGCTGTTGAATGGGTCGCGGCTGAACAGCAGCTCGACGTCCATCTCGTGATAGTCCACCGTAACCGCTTTCAGGTTTCGATAGTCGATCTGCAATCCTTCGGTCGTCGATTCGACGCTCAGTGAAGGCATCGAAGCGGCTTGTTCCGTTTGCTGTTGCAAAGCGATGTCGGGATCGACAATCTTTGTTCCTTGTCCACCCGCTTCCTGGACCACCGACGCAATGGCCGCAAACCGGTTGCGCCATCGGGCCATTGGGTGGCTCGTGTAGTTCGACGCGATCTTCGCAGCTGCTTCGGTGTCTGACTGGCTGACCGCCAACCAGGCTTTGGCATAATCGTATTGCATCTGCCCTGCGACTTTGGCCGGATCAATCGAACCGAACCATTCGATCGCTTCATGGACACGGTCTTGCAGCAACAGGAAATAAACCACGGCCATCTTGTCGTCGTCGGTCCGATTGGCCCGGGCCGCCAAAATGCCGAGTAGTTCTGAATACTGCTGCAACAACTGGTCATTCAGAATCATTCGGTTGGCTCCAACCTGATGAGCCCGTGCGTTAACCAGCGGCGAAAACTCGACTTGCTCGTACCAGCGGCGAAGTTCCGGCTGAATCGCAATCAAACTGCTATCCAAAACCGGCCCGCACTGCCGTACAAAGTTCTCTTCGTTTTCCAGATACTCGCCGATCCGTTTTGCTTCCTGATGAAACACCGAATAGGACCACAATACCGGGTTGTAAACGAACCGGTTGGCCAACAGCTGCGTTACCCGCTCGAACATCACCCGGTTTTGCATCCGGAAAGCGATGTCGGCCAAGTTGACTTGCTGCAGGTTTTTTGCGGCCATCCAGGCAAGCAACTCTTCATCGCTGCCGTTCTGCGAAACAAATTCCCACGATTCCCTGTCAGCCCGTGCCTGCTCATCGACCACTTCGAAACGGGTCGTGTTGGCCCAGGCCAAAATCATGTCTTCAGCGGCAACGTGAGCCGGAAAGTGTTCGAAATCCCCGGCACCAGGAAAATAGAACCAGTATTCATGGCTGGCCGAACCGAACGCCGGCAACTCCAGTTGCATGGTTTTCGTTTCCCGTGAACTGGCAACGGCAATCGCTCCCTTTGGAATTTGCACCAGCAGACTGACCGATTGGGGCGTGCTGGTCGGGTTCGTGACCACTGCCTGGGCCCCGTAAAGTTTGTCGGTGTAGTATTTGCCCGATACGAACTTGTCCATTTGGCGGTTGTTGACCGTTTGATACCGGTCGGCCGCATCGAAAAAGTTTTCGCTGACCATCACCCGGGTCGCACCCGGATCGGTCGGCAACGGTCGAAGTTGTTGATGGAAAACAATCGCCGACTTGTCAGCCGTCCATCGCATCTCACGATCAGCAAATTCCAGCTTGGGTTCTTTGGCCGTTTCGGGCAGATCGAGAACTGCCAACGCCAAAATCACGTCGCTCAAGTTTCGGTGACATTGAACGAAGTCGGGACTCAGGAATCCATCGGACGCTCCCTGTCCGGCAAACTGTCGCCAGAAGCGATTCACGCCAATCCGGTTCGCTGCCGATTCGATTTGCCGAATCCGCCAGTAACCGTATTCAACCCATCGCTCGGTCGGCTTGATCGCCTGGTAAAAGTAGCCTCTGTAGGAAAGCTCCTTGCCGGCCTCGCCAGCGCGCCCCGAGAAAAATTCGTCGTTGGCCACGACTAGTCCATGTGATTCGCCTGATTCAGATCTTTTTTCATACAATGCAAGTGCCTTTTCGGCCTCTTCCTGTTTCGCACCTTGCAACTCCCCGCGTCGCAACATTCGCCGCAAATTGGCCACCTTGCCTTCGGTGCCAGGAATATCCTTGCGATCAGACTCCAGATCGGACGACAGTTTTTTCAACTCGTCACGCAACTGTGAACCATCCCCATCCCCACCGCCACCCGCTCCTCTGACGCCACGTCCCGGTGCGGCACTTTCAGAAGGTGCATTGGCTGCACCCGGTGCAGCAGTCGCCGGATCTCCAAAAGCATAATTCGTTCGAGCTTCCTTGTCTACCGATTTGTATTCTTCCAACAATTGGCGGCGTGCATCTTCACCGTCCAAACTGCTTCCCGCAATCGCCGCTTCGAACAGCCCGTCCATCATCAATTCGTCCGGCGGAAGCATTTCGCTCTGTTCATCCACATGCCGCAGAATGCCGGGCCGTTGCTCGGCCAACTGCTGAGCCAGCAGGATCTGCTCAAACGTATTCAGTTGCTCGAAACGCCACGGGGTAAGCCAGGTTCCGAGGTCCATTCCCAGCAGATACTGGTCCATGAATGTCGGCCAATGCCGGTTACGAATCAGCGGCTGAATGACCGCGTCGAAAAACTTGCGGTCTTTGCGGTACAGGAAATAGTTCAGTTCATGACAGGCGTGGTCTTCATACTGTGTTCGTTTTTCCCCGTCATTCATCTGGTTCCAGCGAACGATGAAGGCAAACTTGCTTAACTCGGGATCGTCACACGACGCGGCCAGCAATTTCCAGGCATCGCCGAGGTCATCAACCGCTTCGAATCGCGAAGTCAGGATGTCACCGACAACGAAGACCTTTTCGCCAGTTTGAACTTCGATCCGTTTTTCCAGCGAAAGGTGCTGGTCAACGGCCAACGTCTCGACCAGTCGCCGGTCCTGCGATTTCAGTTCTTTGACTGCCAGGGCATGGCTGTGAACCGTCGTCGAAAACAAATCGACGACCGCGATCGTCAGTTGATGCTTGTCTCCCAGGTCCTTGAAATCGATGCGGACAACGCCATCTTTGTCAGGCCGCATGTTGTCGAGCAGGATCGTGCCCGATTCCAGAAACTCCAAATTTGCAAAGTCATCACGCAGGTTTCCACCACCCGGGCCACGCTCGGAACCCTCGGCACTTGCCGCCGAGTCCATGGCGGCACCCGGTTTCATGGCGTCATCGCCCGCCAGGGATTCACTCTGGTTTTCGGTCGGTCCCAGCGACCACGGAGCCAGCAATAGCGAAGGCCGTTCCAGCATGTTTCCCGGAAGGCGTTCCAGCGTCTGCCGGTTGAGAATGTACAAATACTCGTCACCCAGATTGCGGGCCGAAACGTAACGATTACTGTCCCAGCGATGAAACCGTCGCATCGGGGGGGCGTCTTGTAGGCCTCCCAATGTCGTTGCAACCGGAAAAGCGGGAACATAACGGGTTGCCATCAAGTGAACCCGCGTCGAAGCAGTCGCGCCGTCAACCCGAATCCGGATTTCGTTATTGTCTTCGGTGACACCGGCAATCGTCGGAGACGGCGCTGTCGGCAGCGTCGCGTCCAGGCGGTCGTTAACCAGGTGGACTCCAGTCTTTTGACCTTCGACACTCCAAATCCGGATTTGCTGGCCGTCGGCGGTTTTCAACAGATAGTCACCGCTCGACAACCCGTCAATGTTCATCCAGCCATCGGCAACGGAAATGTATTCGGTCAGTTCTTCCTGAAACAATTGGCCCGAAAGGCGGAACAGGTGTGGTGCCGCGATGTCGGAGCCTTCGAGCGAAGCCGGTGCGGGCACGCGGAATTCTTCGTCCGCCTGTACTGTCAGCGTGTTAGGCAAAGTTTGAAACGCCAGCCCGTTCAATGACCAACCCTGGGAGTTGCTCGCATTGATGGTTGCGGTGAAAGTGGAAATCCCCTTGAGCTGGCCCAGCACCAACCGTCCAGACTTGTCGGTTTGCAAAGTCACATCAACCGGATCATTGGACCAAATCGAATACAGTTTCAGTGCAACCGGCCATTCGCCCCGCGACTCGCCATTTCGGCCCAGCAATTCAATCACATATTGGTCGCGATTTCGAATCAGGTGTGGGCAAACAATTTCCGCCGTCGAGTCGATTCGGTTCACCGAGAAACTTGTACTTCCAGCCAACTGCTGATCGGAATTCTGGCTGCGTACCCGAACGTCGCCAGTCATTGTCAGATTCAGCGTTCGAAGCCGCTCGGGAACCAGAAAATCAACCACGATTTCACCAAGTTCGTTGACAACCAGATCGCGGAAAGTCTTGACCGCATTGTCGCCGTCCAGAGTCGTGACGGTCATTTGAAGGCTGACATTCTTCAAACTGCCAGCGGCAGGAACCGGCACACCAGCCACACTCAACGACGGTCGCAGCAGGATCGATGCGTCCTGGCCTGGAATCAGTGACTCGCGATCAATGTGCATTTGCACACTCATCGTCCAGGCTTCACTGGCGATATTCGCCGAAGCCAAATCGGCGAAACCGGCGTGTTCGATAATCACCGGCTGTTCGCCTGGCGAATTGGAGAACGGCACGAATATTTTGCCGCCGTCAGCCGAATCAAACTTGCGGCCGCCAACCCAGACGCTGGCCTGTTCGAGCGGCGCATTATTTTCGTCCAGCACTGTAAACTCGTGGCCATCCACGGTCAGGTTGGTTGTGCAAGTCAGTCGGCCTTTGCGAACAAGTGCCCGGCAGTTTTTGCCGCCGCCAATAAAATCAACGATGTAAACGCCGCGATGATCAAGTTCGGGCAACTCAACATTTTCGATGGACTGAATGGCTGGAACCTGTTTTCGTTTGATTCGTCGCTCGTGATTGGGAACCAGTCCATCCAGCGACAAATCGGCACTGATCGAATTCGATGATTCGCGATAGCAGTTCAACGTATTGAGTTCAAAAATGCGGACGACAATTTCATCAACGTTTTTTACCCGCAGCGAAACCGAGACCTTGTCTTCGGGCTGATACCACAATTTGTCGACCGAGCCGAATTCCAGGTCTATTCGCTGAACCAGTTCGCGGTACCGGCCTGGTCCGAGGATCGCAGACCAGCGCGAAGCGTCTCCCGCACCTTTCAATACCTGGGCGATTGCCAACTGGGCATTCAGGAAATCCTTTTCGATCAAATCGGTGAACTTGCTGATTGCATTGGCATCCTGCAGGAAATGCTGCAGGTATTCGGTGACCAGGGGTGAGTCGTCGTTCGGAGGAGGACAGAACAGGACGCTTTGAAAATTCTCGGAGAGGTTGGCTTGTCGATCCTGGGATGGAAGACTCTGCAACAGGCGCTGGTGCAAATAGGGGCTGTTCCTTGGCAGTTGCAAATACTCCAAAAACAGCGCAAGGTCGTATTCGGCTTGCTGGCTGCCCAGTCGCAGACGTTCGTGGATCGTCGCCGCCTTCAACGAGTTTTGCGAAGGAGGCAGTGGTCGCAGGAAAGCGATGATCCGGTCCAGGTCGCTGATTCGCGTTTGCCAATAGTTCGGCAACGCAATCTGTTCGCTGTACAGGTGCAGCACAAAATTCTGCACGAACTGGGAGCTGTTGCCGAGCTCGGGCATTTGGCTCAGGCACTGTTGCAACTGCTCTTTTGTCAAAAGGCGATGGATCGCAAAGTTGCCAAATCCAGGGCTGTCTTTATCACGCAATTCCTGCAGAACGAGCTCGACCACCCCCGGAAAATCCGGAAACTGAATCCGCGCCAGCAGTTGCCGCTTCTGCCAAATGTCCATCCCGGTTACACGCTCACTCAAATGGTAGAGTGCCGCGTCCGACAAGCGGGACAAGTCCCGATTGTTTCGGATGTCACGATCAATCAAGACGTTTCGGTCGATGACCGATGGCTCGAGGGCAACGGGCAGGTTTTGTGCGGCCGGTGGCAGACGTCGCTGGTGGTTGAACGACAAATTGAATTGCGTCTTGAGATAGTCCGTGGTTCCCACCGGGTCGGTGTCGAATTTCAGCAAGGCTTGCCGGGACCGGATCGATCTCCACTGAACAGTTTCGCCGTACTGTTTTTTCCAGCGGGTAAGCAACTCTTCGACTGCTTCCAGGTGGCCCAGGTTTTGTCCGTGAAGTGACCGGAGGTAATAGTCTTCCTCTGACCCCGGCACGAGATTCGCGAGAACCGCTTCCCGGTCACTGGCCAAAGCGAACTTTTCGATGTCGGGGATTTCACGACCTTGCAAAGCCATCGCCTCCGGGCAAAACAACAAGCTGAAAACGGTCAACAGACCATATACAAATGGGCGGAAATACGGGTATGAATGATTCATGTACAATGCTCCGGCAGGAAGCCAATCAACTGGTAATTCGATGCATTAACGACAATTCAGAGGGAAAATAGGTTTTGCAGGTTTCTTCATTCTAGTGCGCAGATGGCCAAGATCGGAGAAAGCCGCAAATTCACGCGTTTTTGCCAGGTGAGACTGAAAACACAGCCCGTTTAACCGGTCTGACCCAAACGCAAAACGGGAATCGAAATCCGCTTTCCCTCGCTCCGATTGCCGGTTTGCGTGTCAGGCAAGTGATTCGACGCAGGTCCGCGACCGATGGTTCCCGCAAGAATTTGGTTTTCGGTTTGAGCCCCAATTTCGACAGGGAACATTCGATCGACTCGACAGGTTAAAATCCTGGAAATCAGATTCGGAATTCTTTCCAGTCACCATAGCCCCTACAACGATTGAGACCAGGATTTATTAATGCGAGTTCTATTTTCACTCTGTTTTCTTCTCGTTTTCGGCAGCCAGGTTTTTGCGCAGGATCCCGGCGTTTGGAACAGTGATGCCACGACCCGGCTGGACGAGCTGCTCGAGAAAATGCACGACAATCACCAGTTCAATGGTGCGGTCTTGTTGGCCGAAGACGGGAAAACTGTTTACGAAAAATCGCTTGGCGTTGCCAACATAAACGATGGCAGAAAACTCACACCGGCATCATCGTTCCGACTCGCGTCGGTCAGCAAGCAGTTCACAGCGATGGGAATCATGCTGCTTCAGGAAGCGGGCAAACTGAATTACGACGATGACATTCGAAAACATGTCCCTGAATTGCCTTACGAAGGAATCACGATCCGGCACCTTCTCAATCATACAGGTGGCCTGGCCGACTATATGGCCCTGTTTGAAAAGAAATGGAATCCGGAAAAGCCCGAGCCGGATCGAGCAACCGCTTTCAATAGCGACCTTGTGGAACTATTCGCGAAACACAAACCCGATATCGGATTCAAACCAGGTGAACGATTTGAATACAGCAACACCGGCTATGTGCTGTTGGCCGTAATCATCGAACGGGTTTCGGAACAGCCGATCAAGCAGTTCTTGAACGACAGGATATTTGTTCCGCTGGAAATGAATCACACTTCTGCGTTCAGCCCCGGCGACGATTTCGTCTTGCCCCAGCGGGTCTACGGTTTCTCATGGACCGTAGATGGCAAATCGCATGAGGACAACGACTGGAATTTTCTGAACGGAATGATTGGCGACGGAGGAATCTACGCTTCGGTCCGTGACTTGCTGAAATGGGATCAGGCACTTTATGGCGAGAAACTGATCAAGCAGGCAACGCTCGAACAAGCCTTTACCACCGGCAAGACAAATGATGGCGAGGAAACCGGTTACGGCTTCGGCTGGGCGATCGAATCTGCCAATGGAAAACCGGTTCGGGTTGTGCATGGTGGGGGCTGGGTCGGATTTCGAACATCCATAGAACGCAATCTGCGCGACAAGCAAACAACAATTGTCCTGACCAATCACAGCTCGAACCATCTTGGAGTGATTCTTGCCGCAGTCGAAAAAATCAAAAAGGGTGAATCTGTCAAACCGCCGGAACCGGGCACTTTCGGCGACAGGGATGAAGATGTCGAAGATGCTGTGGAATTGTCTGCTGAAACCCTGGAAGCATATATGGGGCAGTTTGAGTTGACACCCGATTTTGTAATCACGATCACCCGATCGGAAAAGCAACTGTTCGGCCAGGCAACGGGGCAACCGCAGTTTCAGCTCCGATCGCTGACAGAAACAAAATTCAAAGTCATCGGAGTTGATGCGCAACTAACCTTCAACAAGTCTGCCAACGGCAGGATTGACAGCGTGACTCTGCATCAGGGCGGTTTCGACCAAAAGGCGGATCGAATTAAATAAGGTGTTCGAGGTGTTTAGTTTAACCGTCAGCCGCAGGCGGACGTGCGAGGCCAAATCGCACGCCTTCGGCTGACGGTTAAACGAATATGAACTTTGAAATTTCGCAAGAAACCAAACGGAAAGTTGAAAACGAAATGCCAGGTTTGCTTTCGGATGTTGATCCGGACGGATTGCTCGAGTATTCGGTCGTTTACTCGGACCGTTCACTGAACCACATGTCGCAGTCGTTCCAGAAAGTAATGAACGACATCTCGGCAACTTTGAAACGGGTCTATCATGCAAAAGCTGTTGCGGTCGTTCCCGGCAGTGGCACTTTCGGCATGGAATCTGTCGCCAGGCAGTTTGCCACCGGGAAAAAATGCCTCGTGATTCGAAACGGCTGGTTCAGCTATCGCTGGTCGCAGATCTTCGAGATGGGAAAAATCCCGGGCGCTGAAACAGTGTTGAATGCACGTCAGTCTGGCAACGAGATGCAATCGCCCTTTTATCCTGCTCCAGTCGAAGAAGTAGTCGCGGCGATCAAGTTCGAACGCCCCGATCTGGTTTTTGCCCCGCACGTCGAGACGTCAGCGGGAATGATTTTGCCAGACAACTATTTGCGGGCGGTTGCCGAAGCGGTTCACTACGTCGGTGGAATGTTTGTCCTGGATTGCATCGCGTCAGGTGCAATCTGGATCGATATGCAATCGATTGGCGTCGATGTACTGATCAGTGCACCACAAAAAGGATGGAGCGGGTCGCCGTGCTGCGGTTTGGTGGTGCTCAGCCCCCTTGCTGTTGAAAGGATCGACGCGACGACCAGCAGCAGCTTTTCGTGCGACCTGAAAAAATGGCTGCAGATCATGCAGGCCTATGAAAACGGCGGGCACGCCTATCATGCAACCATGCCCACGGATTCGCTGGCGATCTTCCGCGATGTGATGCTGGAAATGGAATCCATCGGTTTCGACACGATATGCGGCATGCAGCAGGATTTGGGCGATCGGGTGCGTGCGCTGTTGGTCTCCAGGGGATTCAGGAGTGTCGCCGCGAAAGGCTATCAGGCTCCGGGTGTCGTCGTTTGTTACACCGATGATCCGGAGATCAAGAGCGGCAGGAAGTTCAGGGACGCTGGAATTCAGGTTGCACCGGGCGTTCCGCTGAAATGCGGCGAGCGGGACGATTTTCAGACTTTTCGCATCGGTTTATTCGGACTCGACAAGTTGCAGAACATCGACCGAACCGTACAAAGCCTGGCCAACGCGATAGACTGTCTGTAAATCCGCGCTGCGTGCAGATCACTTCGTTGCAACCCGCGCTGTGAGCAGGTCACTTCGTAGCAACCCGCGCTGTGCGCAGGTCTCCTGACCTCGCACTCATGATTCATGCCTACCGTGTTGCGCAGGTTGCCCCCACCTCGCGCCAATCAACCAATGAAATCCACTTCCGCCCATCAAGAACTTGCCGAGATCTTTCCCCCGGATCGACTGCTCGATTCGGAGGGTTGCCTCGCGTCGTTTCAATCGGACGGACTGACGGCCTTTGCCCAACGCCCCATCGCAATTGTCGTTCCCGAGACCGAAGAAGAAGTCGTCTTGGCTGTTTGCTGGTGTCATCGACACGGGATTCCGTTTGTCGCTCGCGGATCCGGCACCAGCCTTTCCGGCGGTTCGCTTCCCTGTGCCGACGGGATTGTGATCGCACTTAACCGCCTGAACCGGATTTTGAAAGTTGATCCGGAAGAACGAATTGCAATCGTCCAGCCGGGTGCAATCAATCTTGCGGTCAGCAAGGCAGCGAGGCAGTTTGGTTTGTACTATGCACCGGACCCGTCCAGCCAGCAGGTTTGCACGATTGGCGGAAACGTTGCGTTCAATTCTGGTGGTGCCCATTGTTTGAAATATGGCATGACCGCGAATCATGTTTTGGGCATGCGTGTCGTATTGCCGGACGGCGAAATTGTCGAACTGGGTTCGTCTGGTCTGGAAATGGCCGGGCCTGATTCGGCAGGGCTGTTCGTTGGAAGCGAAGGGCTGTTTGGAATCGCACTTCAGGTAACGTTGCGGCTTCTGCCGCTTCCGCAAGCTGTCCACACGGTGATGGCCGGATACAACACGATCGAACAGGCAGGTGATGCGGTGTCACAAATCATCGCAGCCGGGCTGTTGCCCGCGGCACTCGAAATCATGGATTCACTTGCGATTGAGGCAGCGAGTGTGGCGGTGGGTGCAAAATACCCGCCGGGGGTCGAAGCCGTTTTGATTGTCGAACTCGATGGACCGGAATCGCAGGTCGAATCCGAAAGATCGCAACTGGAACCATTGCTCAAGCATTCGAATCCGGTCGAAATTGTCGTCGCACAAAACGATACCGAACGTGCAATCCTCTGGCGCGGACGCAAGAGTGCGTTCTCGGCAGTGGGACGACTCAGTCCGGACTTCATCGTGCAGGACAGCGTCGTTCCCCGAACGAAACTGGGCGAGGCCTTGCGTGAGATCAAGTCGATGGCTTCTAGGGCGGGCCTGCGAGTCGCCAACGTTTTTCACGCGGGAGATGGCAACCTTCATCCGCTGATTTTGTTTGACGGCAACATCGCTGGTGAACTGGAGCAGGCCGAAGCTCTCGCAACTGAAATCGTTGGCCTGTGTGTGCGTTTGGGTGGGTCGATTACTGGCGAGCACGGCGTCGGAATGGAAAAGCGGTATCTGATGCCCGCCATGTTTTCCGAAACCGATATCGACGCGATGAGACGAATACGGCTGGCAATTGATCCTGGCGAACTGTCGAATCCTGGCAAGATGTTCCCCGGCCCGGAGGCCCCATCACTGGCAATGACCGGCCTTCATCCGCTGGAAAAAGCCGGAGTGTTGTCTCGCGAATGAGCACCGATTTCGAACAACCGGAAACTGTCGGACACTTTCAGCAGTTGTTGGAAAAAGCACGCCTTGATGGTCGCCAGTTTGTAGTGGCCGGCGCTGGATCGAAACAGCGGATCCACGGGCCGAAAAACAATCTCGTTGTTTCCACAACGGGATACTCCGGAATTGTCGATCACCAGGCGAGCGACTTCACGATTACCGCCTTGGCCGGAACCCCGGTGCATGACGTGATTCGGGTTTTGGGAGCAACCGGACAGTTTTTGCCGTTTGACCCGGTTTTTGCCGAGCGGGGCGCGACGCTCGGCGGAATGATTGCCGCCGGACTGAACGGTCCGTGCCGGTTGAGATTCGGTGGACTAAGAGATTTTGTGATTGGTTGCCAGTTTTTGGACGGTACCGGAAAACTAATCCGAGCTGGCGGAAAAGTTGTAAAGAACGCGGCCGGTCTTGACTTGCCCAAATTCCTTGTTGGGAGTGCCGGAAAGTTCGGGCTGATCCTCGAAGCGACTTTCAAGGTTTTCCCCAGGCCCAATTGTTATCACACAATGTTGTCGGGCGTCGTGGAAATGGCTGAAGCCGTAACGATCATTCGCAAACTGCTGGATACGCGAATCGATTTCGATGCCATTGAGATTCTCGAAGACCGACGGGTTGCCGTGCGTTGGTCTGGCGATGACGACGAAAGGTGCGGTCGGATTCGCGATCAACTTGCCGGATCGATTTCCAGTCCTGTCGATTTCCTGAGTGGGCCAGCCGAAGCAAAATTCTGGAACAACCTGGCGAATTTCGTTTTCGTAGGGAAAAATGAGTTGGTGGTCAAAGTCCCGATAACTCGACGCGATATCGTTGGACTGGATCGACGCCTTGAGTACGTGGATATGCGTCGGCGATATGGAGTCGCGGGAAATGTGGCGATGATTTTTGTGCCGAACGAGAGCCGGATCGGGAAGGTTGATGAGATCCTGCGAGGCCTGAATCTCCCGGGTCAGGTCGTCGGCGATGCGGAACATAATCTGATCGGTTCCGTTGGCTCCATGCATTTCCTGAAACGAATCAAGGCTGCACTGGATCCGGCCAATGTTTTTGGGTCGATTGAAACCAGTGCTGGCCACGAGGTGTCGCCGTGAAGCATTCGATTGACGCCAAAACGCTGGGCGAGTTCAGCTTGCCGATTGTGGACGCGATTCAAAAATGTGTGCATTGTGGTTTTTGCCTGCCAAGCTGTCCGACGTATCAGGTTTTGGGCCAGGAAATGGACTCGCCGCGCGGACGGATTGTTCTGATGAAAGAGGTGCTCGAGGGCAATCTGGACGCCGATCAGGCCGCGCCGTTTGTCGATCGGTGCCTGGGTTGTGTGGCGTGTGAAACAGCCTGTCCCTCGGGAGTCGAATACGGAAACCTGCTCAGTTCCTACCGCTCAATCGTTCATGATCGGGTCAAGAAAAGCCTTGGTAACCGAATTCGAAATTGGATCGTTCATCAAACTGTTCCGCATCCCACCCGATTTCGCATTGCTGCAAGGCTTGGAAAACTCGCGTCGCCGCTATCGTTTATGTTGCCGGGATTTCTCAAGCCGATGCTGGAATTGATTCCGGACTCGCTGCCGGCGAAACGATCGCTTCCCGAGTTTTCGGCGGCGACGGGTGAGCGCAAGGGCCAGATTGGGTTGCTCACCGGTTGTGCCCAGCAAGTTCTCGCCCCGGAAATCAACCTTGCAACGATTCGGGTTTTGAACCGGGTTGGATTTGACGTGTTAGTTCCGCGAGGACAATCATGTTGCGGCGCACTGGACTGGCATGAAGGACGATTGGAATCAACTCGCAAGCTGGCCGCCAGGAATTTTGGGCTGTTTGACGACACGGATGCAGTCATTACAAACGCTGCCGGATGCGGGTCAGCGATTGGAGAATACGATGTTGTATTTCACGGTACCGACCAGGCAGATGCGGCCCGGCAGTTTTC
>JAYVKA010000539.1:0-6513 GCA_043768885.1 Planctomycetota bacterium | reverse complement strand
CTGGAAGCCTATGCCACGCTGAAAACCTAAAATCCTCCGATTGCTCAACGACTATTTCTCTGCTCTTGATCATTGATTGTTCGCCGTCACGCCGGGCCAGTCGTCGGTCCGGAACGGGGTCAGTGGCAATCCGGCTCCGTCGTACATGTTGCAGACGGGATTGTCGGCCCAGGCGTATCGAACGGCGACCGGGTTCTTCAAATCCGGGTGCCAGACTTCGATGCGTCCGTCCTCAAGGACTTTCGCCAACGCGCTCTTGAACACTTTGTCTTCTCCTGCAATCACAAAGCCGACTGGTGCGTTGATATCGAACGGCCGCCATCCGCGATTGACATCCTTGAACGTCAAAACTGCTTTGTCCCCTTCGATCTTCATTTCCTGAAAACGGGGACTTTGGCTGGCGATTTGTACTCCGTAATCCCTGGCCAATGCGATTCGGGCCAATCGGCGACCAACATCGACTTTGTTCTTGGGATGGATATCCCGCCCTTCTCCGATGTCGATAATCACGGCCTGCCCGGAATTGGGGACACGGTCGAGCGTCATCGTTTGGGCTTCGCGAAGTTCCGCCCAGTCACTCTCCGAAGGATCAACAACCTGTTGTTTGAAATCAGCGAGTTGCACCCAGTAAAACGGAAAATCACCCTGGCCCCATTCTTTCCGCCAACTTTCAATCATCAGTGGAAACAAATCGCGATATTGATAAGCCCGGCCTGCATTCGATTCACCCTGATACCAAATCGCTCCACGAATGCCGTAGCCGAGGTGGCTTTTCAAAATTCCGTTATACAAGTTTCCCGGCCGCTGGTTACCGGTCATCTGACCCCGCATCTGGTTCAGCTGCTTTTCCTGTTCTTCAGTACGATTTTTCATCGCGGCGAGTTTCTCGATATTCGCTTCGGCGTCCACCCAGCGTTTGCTGAGACCGTCGAACCGATTGTCGCCGTCGATCAATTTTCGGTCGATCCAGGAATCACAGGCACTGCCGCCCCAGGAGTTGTTCACCAGCCCGATCGGCACATCGAGAGTTTCGTGCAATTGTCTGCCGAAGAAATATCCAACGGCGGAAAACTGGCCGACGGTTTCCGGCGAGCAAACCATCCAGCTGGAATTGCCGTGGGTCCAGACCGGTTCCTGCGAGCCGACATTCGGAAAATTAATCATCCGAATCGCCGGGTGCTTGGCCGTCAGTTGTTCCAGGTCCGCATCGTTCGAATTGTTGACTGCCCACTCCATGTTCGATTGGCCGCTGCAAATCCAGACTTCGCCAACCAGAATATCGCTGATCTTGATTATGTTCTTGCCCGTCACCGTCATCTCGTGCGGACCGCCGACGGCCAGCGGTTTCAGCGTCACCGACCAGTTGCCAGCATCGTCGCAGGAGGCCTGGTGAGACTGCCCCGCTATCGCGACTGTTACTTTTTCACCAGCCGCCCCGTGACCCCAAACCCGATTCGGCTGGTCCCGTTGCAAGACCATGTGATCGGAGAAAACGTTGGGAAGTTCGACATCGCCGATCACGATCCCGCTCATTCCCATGGTCAAAGCGCACAGCAACACGACTGCCCGAACTTTTTGCGAACAAAACTGAAACAAATTCTTCATCCGGATTTCTCCCAATTCATCAAGGAAACGGTTCAAGCTGCCCAACAGCATGATCCCACACCCGGAAACATGCCACCATGGAGTCGGGCGGTACGCCCAAACACTGAAAAAACGAAACGTAAACCATTCAAAGAGCACCGTCCAGCCATTAGGGTAATGGTTGTTCGTCCGGCGTGAACCCGTCCGGATTCGCAGCGGTTCGGATCCGGAAAGGATCGAACACAAGCCACGATTGATTGTTCCACCGGCCATGTTCATTGCGGCCAATTCAAATCCCCTTTCATTTTCATGATCAAAAACAGTTCGACCCTTTTTGTTTTTGCCGTAGCATTGTTCTCGCTCGCCCCAGACAAGGCCCTGGCCTGCCAGATTCCAGACAACGATTCGGGAGTCAAACAACTCGACTATTATCGGGCAACTCTGGCTGCAGCGGAAAAAGCGATTTGGCTAAACGAAGTTTCGGAAGCAAGGTATTGGCTGGACGCGCCCCAGGCTTCGCTTCGCGGTTGGGAATGGAATTTCCTGAACGGCAAATTGGACGAGTCCAGCAAAACGGTACACACTTCCGGCACCGTTATCACCGACATCCAGGCTTCTCCGGACGGAAAAACTTTGGCGACCGCTTGTGAAGACGCCGTCGTTCGGTTGTGGGACATGACCGCACCCGGCCAACACCAACCCTGCTTCGCGGTCATCTGCGCAGCATCGACAGATTGGCCTGGACGGTTGACGGAAAAAAACTGTTACCGCCGCACTAGATGAAACCATTCGGATTTGGAATGTCCACGATTCGTATGGCGGAAAACTGGATATCACGTCGGCGGAGGAAGGGAATTACTCTTGCACCTATTCTTCCGACGGATCGAAAGTGTTTGTCGCCACTCATGGGGGTCACGCTGTTTCTTTCGATACCGTAACGGGCGAAAAGCTGAGTGATTTTGAGGCCCATCCCGGATCGACTTGCAATTTCCAATACGAATTATGCAGCCGGTCGTTGCAATGGTTGAGCCGAGAAATTTCGGGCGGCGAGAATTCGTTGGGCCCCCAATTCTGCCAAACGCCGGTGAGCCGACTGGACCATCGGTTCTTCGCTGGCGTTGCCGCTGGAGACGACCATCGCACAAGACGATAGCAACGCGCAATTCGTCAGCTCTGCCACAATTTGATTGACCGGGCCTGCATCAATCAGAACCAGATCGTACAGCTTGCCTGTACTCTCCAGCAAATCGCCCAACCGATCCAGAATAAACGGTGGCCACAACTGACGATTGCGAATCGTGCCAGTTGTTGCAAATGCGATCCCGGTTTTCGAAGAACGAATTGTTCCGTTTTGTACGAAGTCTTTGCCGCGAGTCACAGCTGGCCAGGAACGTGCAGGATTTTTCCCAAGCATGCGAGTCAGCCCGGCCGATTGCACGTCTGCGTCTACGACCAGTACCTTTTGTCCGTTCGCAGCGGCCCATCGTGCAAGCGTCAAGGCAAGCGTCGTTGTTCCAACCGCGCGTTGTACTCCGGTAACCAGAATCCGACGGGAACGACCCGTCAAAATCCGGTCCATTCCTTCTGCGAGGCGACTGATGAATGGCCAACCAGCACCCAGCAACAATTCCGACACGAACGGCCAGGCCGGTTCGGGGAATAGCGGGATCGAGCTGATTTGAAAATTCTCGCCTGAGGATTTTACGAGCGACGCGGCTTCGGATTCCGGAAGCTCCCTGATCGATGTGATCTGTTCGCCCTGTTTCGAAATCCGAACGCGGATTCCATTGCCCAGCCGTTTTTCATTGCCGGGCTGGGCAGGCGTCGCGACCAGCTTTGGAACGGGGCGCGAATTGCCCGCTGAAACGATTGACTGTTTTCCGGTCACCTCGCGCGGGCTTTTGTCGATCGATGCAATTCTTTGCGGGCCCGATTTGTTGATCGCATGGCCAAAGGGATCGCGGGCGTTCGAAAAGTGTTTTGCGGGTTCGATAACCGGAGTGGCTGGAGTGACTTCAGTTTTTGTATTTCGAACTGGCTTCTTTTCTGGCGTTGTTTTTTCTTCGCCTGCTTTCCATGTCGAAATCGTAACCTGTGACCAACCGACGAACTGCTCGATCACTGAAGCGGAAAGATTGGGAGCCGACATTTGCGGATGTGCTTCATCAAATCGCAACCTGGCCTCGCCGTGTTTTTCTCCGGAGGCGCTTTCCGGTTTTTTTGATGCCTGTTTTTTGGCTTCGTTTCGAACCGGGAAGCGAAAATGCGGACTGGCAACATCATTACCGACCGTTTTTGATCGTTGCGTTTTCTTGCTGGCTGGCTGGGTCATTATCGACGCCTTTGCGGACTTTCGAACCGATCATCGAATGGCATTCAAGCCAACGAATTATGCAATTGCAGAATGCACACTCTTGAAGCGACTTAATGACCAGCTGTAACCCCTAATCCCGGTCGGGGCCATGGCAAAAACTGCGAAACCTGGATCAAGCCGCTGTAAGTGGTTAATCGGCTTGCATTGAGTCAACCTTGAATGCTGGATAAACTGGCAGAGCTGGGCAGCATGTATCGGCGTCGAATTTATTGGGGCCAATGCCAGCACAACGTTCACAGCCAAATTGGCGAAGCAGCCCGTTGCCTGCCCCCTGGCGAACATGTTTCGTATGCTGGCAGTCCCGTAGAGTGAAGAACAGGCCCGCCTAGCCAACCTGATAACCGGTCATTTGGAGCCAATTGAATTGTCTACCGCTACTATCGCCAATTCAGCCGAACTTTTGCATCAGCAACTGGAACGATCAATCCTCGTCCTCGATGGCGCAATGGGAACAATGATCCAGGCGTTGAAGCTGGACGAAGCGGCGGTGCGTGGCGAGCGGTTCCGGGACCATCACAAAGACCTGAAAAATTTTCCGGACATCCTCTGCCTGACTCATGCGGCCAGCGTCACTGAAATCCACCGCAAGTATCTCGCCGCCGGTGCTGACATCATCGAAACCAACACGTTTGGTGCCAGCCTGGTCGGAATGGAAGATTTTGATTTTTCGAACGCAGCCGAACTCGTGCGGGAAATCAATATCGCAGCCGTTACCTGTGCCCGTCGGGCTTGCGATGAATACAACGAACGAACTCCCGACCGTCCTCGCTTCGTCGCCGGTTCCATCGGTCCGACTGCGAAACAAACTGCGATCAGCACCAAGGTCGAAGACCCGGCCTTTCGAAACACCTGCTTCGGCGAAATGGAAGCGTCCTATTACGCCCAGGTCGCGGCGTTGGTCGAAGGAGGCGCAGATATTCTGTTGCCCGAAACGGTGATCGACACGCTCAACCTGAAAGCCTGTTTGTTCGCGATCCGTCGATTCTTCGACGAAAGCGGCAATGTTATTCCCGTTATGGTGTCAGGAACCTTTGATCGCAGCGGCGGTACATTTGTTTCTGGCCAAAACGTTGAAGCATTTTGGAATGCAATCTCGCACTTCCCGGTTCTCAGCGTCGGCATCAATTGTGCGCTTGGCCCGGAACTGATGCGGCCGTTCGTCGAGGAGCTTTCAAACATCGCGCCCGTCAACATCAGTTGCCATCCGAACGCCGGCCTGCCGAACGAGATGGGCCAGTACGACATGACACCGGCACGGATGGCGGAACTGGTTGGAGAATTTGCCGACAACGGCTGGATCAATATCATTGGAGGTTGCTGCGGTACGACACCCGATCACATTGCAGCGATTTCCGATCGTTTGCGAAAGGGAAAACCGCACCGCGCCGTTTCCGTACCGAACTGGACCCGATTGAGCGGAACCCAACCGCTGACCCTTCGCCCCGACGCGAATTTCCTGATGATCGGCGAACGGACCAACGTCACCGGTTCGCGGATGTTTGCCCGGCTGATTCGGGACGGCAAATTCGAAGAGGCCGTCGAAGTCGCCCGGCAACAGGTCGAGGGTGGCGCGGCCGTCATCGACATCAATATGGACGACGCCTTGCTGGACGGCGAAGCCGCGATGGAACAGTACCTGCGACTGATCGCCGGAGAATCCGACATCAGCCGCGTTCCCGTGATGATCGACAGCAGCAAATGGTCCGTCATCGAGCGCGGCCTGCAAAACGTACAGGGCAAAGCAATCGTCAATTCGATTTCGATGAAAGACGGCGAGGCAGCCTTCATTGAGCGGGCCAAGCTGGTCCGCCAATACGGAGCCGCCGCAGTCGTGATGGCCTTTGACGAAAACGGTCAAGCGGTCGAAAAGGATGACAAAGTCCGCATCTGCCAGCGTGCGTACAAACTGCTGACCGAAGAAGTCGGCTTTCCACCCGAGGACATCATCTTCGACCCAAACATTCTCACCGTGGCAACCGGCATCGAAGAACACAACAACTACGCGATCAACTTCATCGAAGCGACCCGCGAGATCAAGGCGACTTGCCCGGGTGCAAAAGTCTCCGGCGGTGTCAGCAACGTTTCATTCAGCTTTCGTGGCAACGACCATGTTCGTGAAGCGATCCATTCGGCGTTCCTGTACCACGCCATCAAAGCCGGCCTCGATATGGGCATCGTCAACGCTGGTCAGCTGGCGATTTACGAAGAAGTACCGAAGGAACTGCTGGAACATGTCGAGGACGTTCTGTTCAATCGCCGTCCCGACGCGACTGATCGGTTGGTGACTTTGGCCGAATCGTTCAAAGGGCAGGGGGGGACAAAAATAGTCGAGGACCTTGCGTGGCGCGATACGACTCCGCAAAAGAGAATCAGGCACGCCTTGATCAAGGGGATCGACCGTTTCATTGTCGAGGACGTCGAAGAGGCCCGCAGTCACTACGACCGTTGCCTGCAAATTATCGAAGGCCCGATGATGGAGGGCATGAGCGTCGTGGGCGATTTGTTCGGCGCAGGAAAAATGTTCCTGCCCCAAGTGGTGAAAAGCGCCCGCGTGA
>JAYVKA010000538.1:0-5329 GCA_043768885.1 Planctomycetota bacterium | reverse complement strand
TTGTGACAGCCAGCAATCAGGGTAGGCGTAATGGATCTTGCCAAAGATCCCTGTGACGCAGGATCTTTAGCAAGATCCACTACCCTAAAATCGAGCGGTAACATTGCACTAGTCGGACGCATCATCCTCAATTCCCGTCGCGTTGTCCGGGATGGTTGAATCTTCAAAAGGCAAACCGTAAGACTCGTTCAGCCAGTTTCCCAGATCCACCTGCTGGCAGCGCTCACTGCAAAAAGGTCTGAAGGGCGAACTGCCAACGTCAAACACACGTCCGCAAGTGCCACATTGGATCAGTTTTTTCCCCGATACAGAATCCGGCCCCGTCGTTCGGGACTTCAGCGAATCGCCAAATTTTTCGTCTTGGTAGAACATCAATTCAATTCAGTTTCCAGAGTTGTAATGGTTCGGTTGTTTTCGCCCCAAAAGTCAGGGGCAATTATCTTTTGGAACTTTGTCCGCTTCCTTTTTCAACAGATCCAGTTCTTCTTCAGCCTGGCGTACATAATCGCGGACCCATTCCCTGTCTTTATACAACTCGATCAGGGATTCGTAAGTATCCTCGGCCAGCGTCGGATCGGTACGGGCACGATCCAGGGCCGCTTTGGCGTCTTTTCGGTCCTGATACTGCTGATTGGACGAATCCTGGCGGATTTTTTGTAAATAGTATTTGGCAGCCGAAACGATTTCCATCGTACTGTCGGGAGTATCTTCTCCTGCGTCGTGCAGAACGATAAACGATTCCAGTTTCGAAAGATTGGCCGAAGGGTTGGATTCTGCCTGACTGACCACGTCCACGAACTCACGCTCCAAAATCGAAAGCTCACCGCCTCGCGGCATCCGCGAACGCGCGCTCAACCGGTTGAACTTTTGCATGGCGCGTGCAATCGCCCCCAGTTCACGGACCCGGGTTGCGCGATCATCTTCCGGGTAATTCAACAAGAACATTTCGATATCTTCCAGCAATGTGTGGGGCTGGTCCGCGTTGTCCGCAATTCGTTCGAAGATTTTGTCCGCCGGCTCGACCCGCAATGCCTGAATCGTGCCGTAGACAACCATTGCGAGAACCACGACCAAGGAAAGCAATACAGGAATCCAGCCGGTCCCTTGTTTTTTTACCTGCTCTTCGGTTGCCTGAAAAACCCTGCGGCGCTCGTCGTCCGTTACAGGGTTGAAAAAATCCTGTCGCGACTCTCTTGGCTCGGGGGACTCCAGAAACTGAATCTCGGATTCCACGACAGTTTCCTGGCCCAGTCGCGTGGCACCCGATTTTTGTGCCGAACCGGGACTGGTTTCGTTTCCCCGGGATGTCGGCGTGCCGGATTTGGCTGGCAATTCAACAGGCTCGTCTGTCGCCCCGTCACCAGGCTTTCCCAGTCGAAACGTATTCTCGGGACGAACATTGGTTTGTTTTGGTGCGGAAGTACCTGAAGTGGGTTTTCCGTGGCTGGTCGCTGCTTCGCTGGTCCCTCTGAGAACCTGTTCGACGTAATCAAGTTTTCGCAAAAGTGCGTAGGCTGTCGGTGTTCGATTTTCGGGCTTCTTTTCCAGCAATTCATCGATCACGTCTTCCAGGGCGTCCGGCACACTGGGAACCCGCGAACGAATTTTTGGGGCGCGAACGCGTGTCAGATTCCGAAGCGATTGCTCAATCGAGTTGCTGGCAAATGGCGGTTGCCCGGACAGCAATGAAAACAGCACGACTCCCAGGCTGTACAAATCCGAACGGGCTGTGACCGGTCGACCGAGAGCCTGCTCTGGACTCATATAGTCGATCGTACCAACGACGTTGTCGCGAGTGTCGTGGCTGACACCGTATGCTTTTGCGATACCAAAGTCGGTGACCTTGATGATGCCGTCCTTCGATTTCAGCAGATTACCCGGCTTTAAATCCCGATGGATGATGCCGCGGTCGTGGGCATGACGGAGCCCGGAGGCAACGTCCTTGCAAATCACCAATACGTCACGCCAGTCAAAAGTCTTGATTTCGCGTTGCAGCGAGAACAGGCTTTTCCCTTCGACCAGTTCCATCGCGAAATACATCGCACCGTCTTCTTCACCGTACCCCAACAATCGAACTATGTTGGGATGATCCAGTTTCAGAAGCGCGTTGATCTCGGACTCGAACCGTTGGCGAAAATGATCGTCTTCATTGTGGTTTTGAGCCAGAGCCTTGACGGCAACGATGTCGCCCGAATCGACATGCCTGGCCCGATACACGGTCCCCATGCCGCCGCGCCCGACCACTCCCAGCAATTCGTAAGGCCCTAGCTGTTTCATTCCTGCAAAGCCCCAAAAACCAATATGATCCGGCTAGCAAGGGTCCAGTCCCCTGACAAAATCATTAATATCCTTACCAGCCTGATCACAGTATAACGTGACGAATCGAAATGGTTCGCCTACCCGCCGTTCCGGGCTTTTCAGTCGTTCGCCGAGTCATTTCACTCCGGTTTTTACCAGAATCTGGACCGAACATGATTCATCCCGCATCGCTGGACAACGAGACTCTTCTCAAAAACTGCGAGGTTACCCGGACCCGTCGCGGCGGCCCCGGGGGCCAGCACCGGAACAAGGTAGAAACGGCGGTGGTGGTCGTTCACAATTCGTCTGGCGTTTCCGGCCAGGCGAGCGAGCTTCGCAGCCAGGCCGACAACCTGCAAATGGCTGTTCGGCGACTGAAAGTCAATTTGGCGATCGCAGTCCGAACACCGGTAGATTCCGCACGGATTCCTTCGTCGCTTTGGCAGGAGAGAAGTCATGGTCAGCGTATTCGCGTTTCGACAGAGCACGCTGATTTTCCGGCGATACTGGCCGAGGCCCTGGACTTTCTGGACGGTTGCGAGTGTGGCGTGCCGGAGGCATCCCGGCTGCTGGGGGTGACTTCCAGCCAACTTCTGAGGCTGGTTCGGTCCGAGCCTGCAGCCTGGACGTGGCTGAACCGCCGTCGGGCCGATCTGGGCCTTGGCCTGTTGCACTAATGCTGGGAATTGGGAGTCGCCGTAGTGGGCGAGGCTAAGAGTCCATTTCATCGCAAAAATCGCGGGGAATCATTTCATCTCAACGTCGCAGGGACTCGTAGCCTCGTCCACTACCAAATTGCCTGTTTTGCTGGCTGGCGAGTCCCGATTCTATCCAGATTCAGTGCAAAGGACCGGACTTTTTCGGCTTTTGCAGAATTTTCGGAAATTCCTGCGAACCTTTTTCGGTTTCGGGCGACATATACTGTAAGTGTCGCGGCAAACTTTGCGGATTGCAGGTTTTGTCGGCGACATTTTTCTGCTGTGATGCAGATTCTCAAGCAAGCGCGTTTCCGTGCAAGGAGTCGAGAGATGGTACTGCGAATTCAACAAAGCGAACTGAGCCGATTGGTCACGAAAATCGTGAACCTGGTCACAGGCGTTTTGCGCGCGGACCACCCGATAGCACGCGAACGTTTCAGTATTGGCCAGGAGCAGATGCGACAGATGCTACCCGGCGGATGGCAAGATCTTATGGGGTATCCGGCACTCAAACCGGCCACCTCAGCCTCCGCCAGATTAACACTGTCCCATCCAAATCGTGTGGGCAATTGCGGCTGATCATCAGCCCAGTTTCCCAAAAACAAGCTCCCAGTTCCATCTTTCATCGTTGTGCCAACCCAAACGGGTTCGCCAACACCAGCTACGCAATCCATCCCGGTTTTTTCCGGCTCTGGTTGTTAATTGATCGCGGCAGTATTCAAACTCCCGAACATTTTTTCAATCGAACTGAAAACAAAAACCGGTTTTGGAATTTTAGAATCCCGGAACGGTCCGGATTCGACCAACCGCGTGGCTGGAAGGGAATGATCGCCAGGTTTTCGAAAAAAATTCGAAAACTCACACCATACACAGCGTGAGAATCATGACTATCCAGACTTTCATTGCAGAACCGATCGATCGATTGGTTATCCGCGCTCGCGACGGAGACCAGACGGCACTGGGACAGCTGTTCGAGCGGTTCCAGCCTGCGGTTCTGGCGATCATTCGCCGACGGGTTTCGGACGACGCCGATGTTCAGGAGTTGGCGCAGGACGTATTCATCAAGGCGATGCAGAAGTTGCATCAGCTGCGTGAGCCGGCTGCGTTCCCTGGCTGGTTGCGATCGATCGCTGTTCGGCATTCGATCAACCATTTGCAGCGGCGCAAGGCGACGGTCGTTAGCGATACCGATATGGTTGGCCAGACGGCTGGCGATTCGGTTTCGCCTGACGAAGGCGCTTTGGTAGCCGAGCGGAACCAGCAGTTGCAGGCTGGCCTGGCAAGCCTTGGTGAAATCGACCGGCGAACGCTGGTTGCTTTCTACCTGCACGGCCAGAGCCTGATCGAAATGGCCGACGCGTTTGACGCTCCGGTCGGTACGATCAAGCGGCGGCTGCACGTTGCCCGAAAGCGGTTGGCTGAAAAGATTGGCCAGCCTTCGGCAGGCTGACGGGAAACCGTTCGGTCAGCAAACAAAATTGGCGGACTGATGCAATGCACCAGTCCGCCTTGTTTTTGTTTCAGGCAGTCTTGAATCGACTAGACCCAGGCTTGATCGGTATCGTCATAACTTTTTCGATCACTGGAATGCCACAACGGTAAACCTTTTCGCAATCGTTGCGCCAAGGTACTGACCTTTTCATTCGATCCTGGCATTGCCTGCGTTGAATCGTATTTGTTCTCTTCCACTAAACCCGGTTCGTAATCCCACTCACCATTCTTGATCGCTTCGAGAATCGAGTTCGACACTTTTGGTTTCCTTTGGACTTGGCAGTAACTGGAAGTGCATCCGTGAGGTAATAACTGTTGCATCCCTGCCTGGAAGGCATTGAAGCTATCCAATATCGGGATCAAATCGCCCGTGTCAAGTTTTTTGTTGGAAAAAAACCGAAATCGTCCAAATATCACGACGCGTTTCGGTTTTCCTTTTTGGGGCCTGGACTTGGTGGAGCCGGACCTAGACCGGCCCCGTTTCGCAATCGAACACCGAGTCCAGCAAATACCGGACCGCTGGAATGGAAAGTGAGTTTCCCAACAGATGCCATCGACGGCGTGTCGAAATCTGATTGGGCCACTTCCAGCATTTTAGAAACCCCATCAACAGGCCGACTTCTTCCGGCGAAAACCAACGCACTCCTTCCGATTCAACCAAATACGATCCGCTGCGGACGATGGCACGGCCGTAAGAACTCGCGAAACAGGCTGAAACAGCGGTCGGGTCAGCCGGATCAACGCGGCTGATTGCGCGTTCGTATTTCGTGGCGATCCCCGCATCCAGCATTAGCAGTTTCCGCTCGTCGATTCCAATTTCCGTTGCTGTCGCCAACAAGGTT